>DULL01000050.1 GCA_012840395.1 Clostridiaceae bacterium
ACAGTGGTGGGGTGCCGCCCAGGCTGACAAACCATATGGGAGATGCTTGTTGTCAAGGGCATTCCGGAAATACGCGATATCAGGATGATTCTTTGCTTCTTTTCCCTACAGTAAATTAACGCTATCTTTTTGTAAGGTTAAGTAAGTCAAAATTAATTAAATATGCTATAATTCTATAATAGATTTGTCAAATTCATAGACAATAATTACGTTAAAAAAACAGGAGTATAGGTGAACAGGAGTATAGGTGCATAAATGAGTACAATAAGAATTGATGAAACATTATTTTATAATAAGCCTGCTGAAGGCAACAGATTGGATAAGGAAATAGCCGTATATGATATTTTAGAAAAGTTGGAAATACCGTATATCGGAGTTGATCATGATCCGGCATATACTATCGAAGACTGTCTAAAAATAGAAGCAGTGTTAGGCACTGAAATATGTAAAAACCTATTCTTACGCAATGGACCAAAAACTGAATTTTATCTATTACTGATGTCTGGCAATAAAAAGTTCATTACAAAGAATGTATCAAAACAAATTGGTAGCTCAAGGTTATCCTTTGCCGAAGCAGAATATATGGAAAAATACCTGAATATTACCCCTGGTGCTGTCAGTATTTTAGGATTAATGAATGACAAAGAGTATTGTGTTCGTTTGCTTATGGATAAGGATATTTATGAGTCTGAATATATTGGTTGCCACCCCTGCGTAAATACATCCAGCCTTAAAATCAAAACTTCTGATATTTTACAGAAATTTCTGCCTTATACCGGACACCAGCCATTTATAGTTGAATTATAAAGGCAGAAGGCTATAGCTAGCAAAATTATCAGCTAAATCATTACTATTTCATCATATCCCAACCTGGGCAGGAATCCAACTTGACCTGTAGAAAGGACTTGGACATAATCGTAGATTTGTATACCTCCTACAGGTCCTTCTTCACCAGTGGGGCTTGGAATTCTCCACTTCATTACTATTACAGGTGTGCCTTCATGTAATAGTACAAATGGTGACGTATATACCGGATTCACAAATAATCTGTTATTTTCCCCAATAGTTACATGGACTCTTTTCCCGATATCCTTTACCAATCTTATCCTTTTTAATGCTAAAGTTGCAATGTTTACTACACTTTCATCAGGATCCTTTAGCATTTGAGTTAGGCTCCATATAACTTTATCTCCATCAGCTATTCTTCCCAGGCTTAAAACTGTGAAAAATCGTACTTCCGGGCAGGGATGATTAAGTAATTTAGTTAAATAGGTCATCCCCTTATACCCCAGAGCCTGCCATAAAAATGTGCCAATATAGTATATTCCATGTATTTGCAGAGAAGACATTTGGCCACAGTACTTGTCTCCTGTTGATTTCCAAGTATTAAATAATTCTTCTGGAACCGGGATATCATAGGTAATCAGCAATTCTGTCCCTGGATAGATAAGATCAGGATTTTTTATATCATTTCCCTCTATTAAATTATCAACAGTTGTATTAAGTTGAGCAGCTATACAATATAAACTATCTCCTGGCAAAACAATATAATAAGGGTGTCCACCAGCTTTTAGTAATTCATGGTTTGAATGGTTTGATTCAGGAATTATTAATGGCTGACCAGGGAAAATAATATTTGGATTGCAGATAACATTAGCATTCAGAATATCTTGAACAATCACATTAAACCTTCTGGCTATGCTATATAAAGTATCCCCGTTGCCTACGAAATATAACATACAATCTCTCCTTACGATATAACAAATACACTATATACTATGAAAATTTAGAGATTGTGTTAAATGAAATGTGCTTAATTAATATGTTTATTAAATTATAACTGGGCAGATTAAGAAGTACAAAATATGCAAAAAAAGAAGGACTGTCCCCTACTTTTCCCACAACAGTTTGCCATCTCTATCGCTTATTTCTGTTAGAGTTCTAATTTGAAAGTCACCAAACTCTTTATCAGGATTACCATTCTCATCTATTCTAAAAGCACTAATTACATACTTATATACTAAACCATTGCGGTCAGTTATAAGCAAATAATCAGTATGTATATCTTTGGCAATAAGTTTAACACTATCCTTAACATCAAATTGTACACCATAATTATTCCTTAGTTCATTTAAGGACTTTTCCTCGATAATTTTTCCATTAACTTCACGTATATATTGAATATGTTCAGTATAATTATCATTTTTGCTAAATATGTCAATATTAATTTTTCCTTCTCTGGAGTAATTGCCATCGCTACGGCTATACTTCGTCTGTCCATTAAACCCCCCATCTATATGCAGTAAATACCTTTCTCTCATATTATAGTAATAAGAATTATCAAAGGTTTCTGTAGTATTTTTTTCTCCATCTGTGACAACTATCTTAACTTCATCAGGCTGAAAATTCTCAAACACACTTATTTGAGTATCTAATTCAAACGAAGCGTTTTTTCGTGTCATTGGTAGAATTTTATCATTCCAAATAAGCTCAGCAGTAATCGTATCTGACATAATCTTTGGAGTAACCTCAATATGCAGAGGAACCTTTAAACTCTGACTGTCCAGATCTCCAAGCTCAACCGCTATATTGTCAAATATACTGGCCTGCTTTTTTAATTGTTTATCTACATTATCATAAATATTGTTTATTTCACTTCTTATTCTGTTGGATTCATTGTTAATTTCTCTACGGTTTTCCTGAACTTTTAATTCAAGATAATTAACCTTCTGAAAAAGGTATATATTACTGATTATCAGAGATATTATAACAATATATCCTAATGTTTTTCTTTTCCTAGACATTTTTAACTTCCTCTTCTACTCACTCATTAAATTGTATTCCTTTTATAGAATAGTACATCTCATGATACGAAAGCCAGCTATACTTGCATATAAACCGATAATAAGCATAATTTATAGTAATAAACTTATGCATTATATTAATCAAAGTGTTTCCAATATGCAAGTATTATTTCTTCAACTTTTGAGTCCGAGGCAATGTTGCTATTTATTACGGCATTATCTGATTTGTCAAAATCAAAAATCATGACAGTTCCATCCCCTACAAGGTACCAACCTTCCAGTATCTCATCACTGTGTCTGCTTTTAGCTTCTTCAAATTTTGGTTTATATGCATTAAATACAGTTTCTGCATCATCACCAACTTTGATTCCCATGTCAGTCTGAAAATCCGGATTTTTTGATGTAACACTCAGTACCTTCCCTGTCGTTTCCCCTATCCTTATAACAATACCATTATCATAACTCCAAACAGTTATATCCTCACCCATAATCCCAAAATAATCAGGTTCAGTAGATTCAATATAATTATCACCAAGAATATTGACAACCATTTCCGGGGAATATCCCAGAGATATTCCTCCAAGGCTTGAAACATTTGCAGTCTCTTGATTTGAAGCATCAGAACTATTTATCTCGTTTTTGTCCTTTTCAATTTCATTTTGGTTTTCGGATATTTTATTTTTGTTATATTCGATTCTATTTTTTTCATCAACATATTTAGAACAACCATAAAGTATAAGCAGCGACACTGTTAGAACAATTAAAATTGTCTTTTTTATCATAACTATCTATCTCCTTTTATCTTTGTTCCCAGTCTTTACGAGTTAAGGCTCTTGGCTCATGCTCCTCTCCTGCCAGCCAGGACCAGAACGCATTCTTATCCAATATATCTCTGAAATTGACAAAATCAATGATATCTGTTTTTCCATCCTCGCTGTATTTTATTCTCTTAAGATATATAGCTATCCTTTCTGTTTCACTTGTTTCGTTCTTGTTGAAAATAGCAGCCATCGAATGTGTACTTAATTATATAGACGCGCTAATACAGAAAACGTTTCAAAAAACTTCTTTTCTAAAATTACCATCTCAGTTAGATAATAGCCTTATAATAAAAAGCTGTCCAACAAATTCTATATTTACTGGACAGCTTCATTTCATATAATTCTTCTAAAATAATTATACTGTTAGAACAAATATTCTTCTATTTGTTATTAATTAATTATTATAAATTCTGTACAAGAATACTGCTGCTTCTGCTCTGGTGGTTTTACCTAAAGGATTAATCCGGATTCCATCACCTTTTATTAATCCTTCTCTTACTAAGGCTTCTATGCTTTCTCTTGCATATGCAGCAATTTGTTCATTATCACTAAACTTATTAATTTCTGTAATAGATGAAACTTTGTCTATCATATTCAGCATTCTTAACGCTCTTTCTGTCAATACCATCATATCCTGTCTTGAGATGGTATCTCTTGGATTAAATAAGTTATTGCCCTGACCTAAAGCGATACCTAATTTCCGTGCAATACCTATAGCTTCATAGTAATAGTCTCCTTGTTTAACATCTTCAAAGTTTTCTTCAAAATCAGCATTCAGGCCAAGTGTTCTGACTAACAGCAGTACAAAATCTGCTCTGGTAATGTTGGCATTGGGAGCAAACTCTTTTTCATTGATACCTTTAATGATTCCTTTCGAAGCCAATACTTCAATTTGTTTCTTAGCCCAGCTTATTTGTTCAATATCTTCAAAGGTTTTCTTAACATATACTACTGCAAACTGGCTGAAATGTGTAACACTGAACGTTACCATACCTGTTTCGGGATCATAACGTCCATTACTTATGGGTATGACATTTCCTGCTCCGTCAATATACCATACAGTGATATGCTCAGGGTCAGCCAACTCTTCTTTGGTAGGCTTATAAGGAATAGACACTTGTACCGGAGCGTTTTTATTCTCCCAATCTATCTTTTTGCCATCTATTTCTAATTCTAACTTAATAAGTGGTCTATTGCCTATTTCTGCCTGTAATTCTTCTGACAAACCTGACTTATCTCCTGGAGCTACTATTAAAGATACCTTTTTATCCTTGATCCTTGTTCCCGGTGAAAGCATGTTGGACGGTAAGATAATAGTAGCAATTTCAGTTTTTATTACAGTTGCATTACTTAGTTCTGTGGAATTAATGGCGCCTGAGGGCATAGTAAGCTTATATGCCACAGCATCCTCAACAACCGGTATATCAATGGTAACTGTCTTAAGTCCTGTTTCATCAGTTTCTGTATTCTCTAATATATCCCCTAGAGTAGCTTCATCAATTTTCGCTTCGGCGATATTTGTATCACTGTCAATCTCCAGTTCAATATTAATATTAATATCACCGTTGCTCACTACTGCATTTAAGTCAGATTCTTCTTTGCCTGTATCTGGTTTTTCTTTGTCAGGACCGGTTTTATCCTTATCAGGATCAGGCGGTATTATAATTATACCTCCTCCACCTCCAGGAGTCTGCATTATCATAATGTTATAGGTTGCAGTTTTCCCATCTATTGTTATAGTCAATGTTTGAGATACTACAGGTCTGCTGCTATCGAAGCCACTTATGTTATTGACTGTTATTTGAAGTACTGCGGTTGTACCGTCGCTGAATGTTCCTGTTACAACTAAACCACTTATATCAAGTGCTTCTCCTACATAGTAGGTCAACTTGCGTGCAGGAGAAGTTATTTCTATTCTTTCTAATACTACTACTGTGAAGTTAATTGTATAAGTCTTGGTTGTTGCTCCATCAGCTGCCGTTACTTGGATTGTTGCTGTACCTGGCAAGCTTGCTGCCTGGGTTACGGTTACAGCGGCGTTAGCATCTGTTGCTGTTGCTGTTACTTCGGGTACTTCTGTTGTTCCATATGGCAGAACTATATCATAATCTGTGATCAAAGGATCAAATCCTTCCACAGTCTCTCCATCCACCTTCAACTCTCTCAGGCTTGCATCGGTGTTAGCTGCCACGGTGAATCTGATTGTATAAGTCTTGGTTGTTACTCTGTCAGCTGCTGTTACTTGAATTATTGCTGTACCTGGCAAGCTTGCCGCCTGGGTTACGGTTACAGTGGCGTTAGCATCTGTCGCTGTTGCAGTAATCACAGGTACCACTGTAGTTCCATAAGGAAGAACTTTATTATAATTTGTGATAGAAGGATCAAACCCATCTATAGTCACTCCATCTATCTTCAGGTCACTCAAGTTTGCATCGGTATTAGGTGCTACTATAAACTTAACAATATATATCTGCTCAGTAATTCCATCAGCAGCTACAACTCTAATCGTTGCTGTACCGGTTACACTTCCTGCCTGAGTTACAGTTATAATTGCATTGATATCATTTGCTGCCGCTGAAACCACAGGAACTACTGTCGTTCCAAAAGGAAGTTTCACTGTATATGCATAAACTCCCGGATCAAATCCGCTTATATCTGCTCCATTTACTTTTATCTCCTTTAATGTAGCATCATTGCTGCTTGCTACATTAAAGTATACAGCATAAGTATTCCTGGTTATTCCGTCTTCAGCTGTAACAGCTACCACAGCCACACCTTTTGCTGTTGCAGCCTGTGTTATCTTCACATCCGCCTTACTGTCGCTGGCAATTGCACTTACCTCAGGCACTTCTGTCGTTCCTGAAGGAAGAGTTACATAATACTCAAACACATTCGGTGCAAATCCTGCTATCAACTGGCCATCAACCATCAGGGCAGCTAACGAAGCGTCTTTGCTATATACAGGACCTGTACCGGTTATTACTACCTGCTGTGCTGTCGTCGGCTCACTGTATACTCCCAAAAGATTTACCGATCTGGCTGATATCTGGTAAGTACCAGGCTGGTACAATAACAAGCTTGCACTGAATTTTCCGTCTTCGTCAACCGGCAATAATGCAGCCGGTGCTTCATCTATCAGTATGCAAACTAATGGTTTGCCGTTAACCGTTCCTTCAACTTTAACAATATTAGGAGTGGAAGTCTCCGGATCATGTACAATAAATTCATATGGTGCTTCTGGAATTGAAGTATCCAGAACAAAGGAAATCGGGCAAGAATAGGTCAACTTATTATAGATTGGTTTTCCGGATTCTACTTCAGTCCAGCTTTCAATTTTCCATGAAGCTCCGGGAACATTATCAGGGAATTTCCCTGTAATACTATACAATCCCGGATTGAGATTAGTTCCTTCTATTGTTATGGAAACAGTTCCCTGGTATTTGCCGTCAGGTATATTTTCCGGTACATCTATCTGCCCAATTACTCTAGTTCCTCCTCCTGCCGGCAGATATACGGGTAAATCGGTTCCGTCCCTGCCCGTGAAGGTTATAACTTCAACAGGTATGATATTTCCGTTTTCGTCTGTAAGATCAGTGATTGAGTAACTGATAGTATCAATATCGTATTTCATTCCGGTTTCAAAAATCTGGACTTTAAATGCAGCTTCCCTGTCTCCGCTATAAACCTCTCTCTGCACAATAATTTCAGGTACAACGCCTAAATCCGGGATCTCCAGAACACCCACTGTATAACAGGTATCAAGGCTATCTTCCGGTACTGATACACTTACTGTATATTTTCCTCCTGAAGGATTTGTTATCCTGATATAATCACCGTTATTATACAGTTTGCCTACCTCAGCATTGCTTATATTATTAATTATCGTTCCATTTTCTGTATTAAGTGTTACAGATATAATATTGCCATTGGGATCAGTAAGGCTCCATTCTAATCCGGCACCTGGTTGTGCTGCCAGGAAGAGCCGCAGCTCTCCGGTGGTTCCAGATACATTGAATTCCTGCCTATCCTGTTCACCTGCGCCTATCTCCCTGCCCAAAGGCTGTGAAGTCTTATAATTTGCGCGTACAGCATCTATTTCTGCTCTGGAACCTACAAAGAAGTAACTCAGGTAAGGTCCTTGCGTTCCTCCGATAGACATTGTCCCTGGTTCGGAAACATCGAACATCACGGCTCCAAAAAATCCACCTGCGTCAACCAATGTCGACCTAGGAATATAGAAAGGAATGTTGAGGACTGTTGTTTCACCGGGCAGTATTGAAACAGAATCTCCGTCATTTACGCTGATCAGCCCTTTATCATCGAATATTAGCAAATAGGGAGCAATATCCAAAGTTCCGCTATGGTCATTCCTGATAACAAGTATCGCACTGCTTTCGGATGTATTACCTCTTTCCATTACTACATCCGGAATCTGGAAACTCCTCGCCGTCAAGGGCAGAGGCGGGTCAATCTTACGCCATTTATCCACAGCTTCCAGTACATTCAGAACTGACTGTGCCACGCCCACTTCACGGTTGAGAGTGTTGGCAATTACCATATAGTTATTGGCCAGTTGCTCTCCTACGATAGAATTTAGCGAACCTTGCCGCTGAGCAAGAGTGCTCTCCCACATTCCAAGAGCATCATCGTAGTAGCCGGTTATGGTATCTATTCCCATGCTTACCGCAGTACCTGCTATACCTCCGCTTAAGCCACCCATCATTCCCATCGTCAGGTTAACTATCATACCCATAGTCTTATAGGTTTCTATCATGTAGCGCTCTTCAAGCAGGCTGCTGCCGCTTGCCAGGGTCATGTAAAATTCGTTCTGAGCGCGGTAAGTTTCTCCAAGATTGTAGTTCAAAGGTACTATCTGGTCATCATATCCGTCATAGAGCCAGAGGTTGGGATAATTACCCAGTTCCCACCCGTTCTCCAGTTTTGTATTGACACTCTTTAGGTAATTTATCAATACTTCAGTGGGATAATATGAAGGAGTATCAGCAGGATGTTCATAAACTTCAAGAATTGCCCTTGCCTGGTCAAGCAACTCAGTGACCTTTTCCTGCATCTCAAAAATATCAAATTTTTCAGCTCCTTCAATTTCATTTCTTATTTCCAGTACCATTCTTTCCGTGGACTCAGGTATGAAGTTTCCGTCATCTCCGGCAAGAGAATTCCTGCTTACGTCCGCATAGAAGGGTAGGTACATGATTGCTTCGGTAAGCAGCCGCTTGGTTCTCTCACTATCTATGTTAATTTGCTGCAGTTCACTGATGAATTCATTCATTTGATCTTCAGGAATTTCCCTGCCACCGGTTAAGGCATATATTTCATTCACATAATTCTGCAAGAGCTGCCCCATCTTATCAGGAGCATATCCTTCCATACGGGCATTATATGCAAGATTTCCCAGGGACTCTGCCCATTCAGGCAGAATATCAAAAACAGCTGTTAATTCCTTCAGATCCGTAAGAGCGTTATATATATCAGTTATCTTGCCCAAATTCGGAGCTCCAAGGTCAATTATCTCCACATCAATATGATTTTCAAACAGATGCCCTTCTATCTTTGCCTTACGACCTTTCAGTTCCTCAAGTTCCAGCTCACGTTCATACTGAGCCTGAACCAGCTTCAGAGGTTCATTGGCAAGCAGGACCTTTTCAAGATATACTTGCCTAAGCTTTTCCAGAAGAGCTTTCACTTGATCGTGTGCTTCAAGGATTAAACTGCTCAGGGCACTTTCCGCCAGGATTTGGTTCTCCTTTGCCGCTCTGAAGAAATCCTTACCCATATTAATCCATACTGTCTTTTGTTCACCTGTATGCATCTCGGCAGAACTGAAAGCAACTCCCGCCTGCTCCAGATAATAATCAGCTTCTTCCTTGTACGAGGTAAATTCTTCTCCCTTTACCTCCCAGTAAATAAAGATGCTATCGTTTAAATGCTCAATAAGGCTGTCTTCTTCTTTTTGCAATGTTCTTACTGCTGCAATAGACTTATTGATTGCTGAAGGCCTTTCTTTTTTGATTTTTTCCAATTCTTCCTCTATCTGATCAATTTCTTGTAATATTTCCTTTCTCTTAGTCAGGTAATAGGCCATTAACGCAATATCATCCTCAGTCATGCGGTTCAAAGATTCAATCGTCGATAATATCCTTGATGATTTTTCAGGAGCTGATTTTAGCAACGAATTCATGTTGGATTTAAGAGCATCCTTTAAACTATCCCAATAAACACTCTTTGTATTAAAGTATATGGGGCTATTCAGCAGACTCTTCTGAGAATCAGCCTCCATAGGATTGTCATAAAACTCAATGGGTAAGTCATAATTTGTTTCGCCGTCGTCCTCCTTGAAGAAATCGATGAGACTTCCTGTTTTGGGTTTGAAAGAATTAGCAAAATTAATTAAATTGATAAAGGCTTTGGTGTGGTTTATCATGCTGCTCCAGGAAACTACTGCCTGCTGCTGCCGGGCGAAATCAAAAGCATCTACCACAACTCCGCCCAGGTCACTTCCTGCTCTCTCCATTATTTTATGGAGGTTCTCTTCCAGCCTGTCAATTTCATTTCTTAATTCGTCAAAGTCACTGTAGTAAGCCCGTTGCATGGTAAGAGGCACTGTAATAATATTAGGATTGAATGGACTCCTCTTTGTTTCCACAGTAATAGTAGGCAATTTCGCTATATTTTCAAGGCCGGCACCCATAATTGTGAATTTTCCTGCCGCTGTTTCACCCGGCTGAATATTACCCACATTCAGGGATCCTCCTCCCTGCCTTTCACCTGCATAATCTGAATAAGAGGAAAGCACCTGGATTATCTGCCCTTCGATCATCCCCGGTATGGAGGGCATTCCAAAGGTTACATTACGGGCTGTCCCTTCACCGGCATTGGTAGCTTTTATTATCAGGTCATATATCTCTCCTTCTTGTTTCTCCAGTGCATAGCTGACAAAGAGTTTAGGCTGGGGTTCAATCTTTATGCGCTGTCCCTTTGTATAACCTTCATACAATTGACCCTCAAGGATAAAGCTGTAGCGTATATATGCAGTATAAGTGCCTGCGTTTTGTATATACTCAGCAAGATCCAGCAGCTTGCTGTCCAGTTCATCATTAAACATTCTGGTTTCGGCAAGGCCCGGGTCGGCATTAAGCTGCCAGAGCACAGAAAGCTCGCTTTCCGGCATGACTACCCAGTTATAAATTCCATTTCCTAATGAGTCATCATAATCTCCATCCTCAACATCCGGTTCACCCGGTTCGCCAGGTTCCGAACTGATGGACTTTCCATTTATTGCTATCAAAGGTCTAATGTTAAACCTGTTGTTATATATCCTTGCTCCCTCTGACAATCTGCCATTCTCATCGATGGTCCCATCAGTTACAATCACTTCTAATTTGACATTTTCCAACAACTTATATTTAGAAGGATTGAACAGGTTAAATTTGGCAGTAAATACTTCCTGCTCGGTGACTACTTCCTGAGAGAATGAAAGATCTCCTATAGCTGGTCCTATTTGTTCAGGTTTTTCTTTAGGTACCGAAGTTATGAACTCAAGGAAGTTTTTACTGAAATACCTGCTGTCTCCTTCGCCCTGTTCATACATCTGCCATGCCCTTAGTTGAGCTTTTGTAGGAGGATACCAGGGATAAGTCCTCTTCTTCTGCGCCGGCGGAGTCTTTGATTGTTTAGTAAAAGCTGCCATAACTTTTGTCTCCTGCTTGTCGTCAGCAGGTACAGGTACCGATATGGCATCATATGGCTGATAATGGAGACGTACGGGTACTTTATAAGAGATGCTTTCCCATTCGCCGCTGGTAGTAAAGCGGTTACCTGTAAACTGTATATTAAAATCAAAGATGTAGTTGTCTCCATAGAACTTAGGTATCCTGTTGTCAGGAATATAAGGTTGTGCTACGGTATTCTTTGGTACTATATGATATTGGTAGACTCCCGTTTCTTCATTATAATCCAGCTTTAGTACAGTATGGTTGTATCCAAGTATTTTCTCCCATGCAGCAATCCGCTCAGGAGTAGTTCCTTCAGGGAATATAACCTGATAATCCCATTCTGCTTCCATAGGCAGAATATCCGCTGGATCATAGAATTTTTCCAAATCTACATCCCAGTATATCTCTTCAACAGCTTCAGGGCCAAATTCCCCAAGGCTTAGCACAGAGGTTCCGCCAACCTGATTCTTAAACCTCAACCTGATTGAACCTTCGGGAAGGGCTTCATCCTGATCAGCTATTCTTGCCTCAACATCATAGACACTTCCTTCAGTAGAAGGATTTCTTACTGCAAAATTGTTGCCCGCTTCAGACAGTTGATAGGTATACCAGAATTCCGAACCTGGGAAGTTTGCTTCCAGGCTGGGTATAGCCGCAGCCGGAGGCATAGTTGCCCTGAGCACGGCGTCTTCATAATTCCCTCCGGTAACTATGGCTGATTGAGTTTCAATCAATGTTCTATAATCATAACTCAAAGTAAATGGTATTTTTTCCATTTGCACAGGCAAGGGTTCGAGATCAATAAGCGCCGGAACTTCCAAGGTCATTTGCACATCATTGTGATATGCAGCTCTGGCTGTTAATGTATAGGTTCCTGCCTGTATATTCATAAATGTAACTGTACCGTCATAGTAGGTTGTTCCCCTGTGGACTACAGGAGTAGCAGGTTGCTCACCCGGTGTGGAGTGAGGTCCATAGAGAGTTACAACCGCTTCAGGAACAGGAATATAGTCCTGATCCACAATCTGTAGTACAATTGTACCTACCTTGTCCGGACCTACATATATCGTCAGTGGTACCTTAGCATCTCCTGCGTTGGAGGTAATTATTATTTCATCATTATATGTTCCCGGCGGCACCTGTATCTCCGGGGTAATGGTCACAAGAATGCTTGCAATAGTATTTTCATCCCTGATGGTTCTGCCTTTAATGGGTAAAACTAATTCTGTACCGCTTGCACTTATTGTAACCCATGGTAATTTAGCAGGTGGTGTCACATGGATATCCACGATTGGTGCAGTACCTATATTTGCCACATGAACAATCTGAGTGGAAGTTTCGCCCGGCTTTAATGCTGCAGCAACAATCTTTCTGGCCTGTTCTCCGTTTACATCAATACTGTACTTTGGTACAGCTTCTTCAACAATGATCTTTACTGACATACTGGTAAAATATCCTTCCCGGGTCTGAACAGTGAATATTGTCTCGTACTCACCAGGTTCAGCATCTGAAGCTGCACTTATTTCCAGAGTAAATGTTTCCTGGCGGGCAGGTCCCAGAAGCTCTGGAATATTTCCGGTTAATGCTGCGCTTAAGTCCGCACCCTCAGGGAATTGTGAACTAAACTCAAAACCTGTAAGATTAATTGTTCCCACATTAGTAATAGATACTTCCTGTTTGACTGAATAGCCCTGGGTAATCTTTATTTCTTGGGGCATGGCAAGGTAAGGCCCCTCAACATAGAAGACCCTGGAGTTGCTTGCCTTTTCTGCTCCTCCAAAATTGGCGAATGCGGTAAGAGAATAGGTCCCTCCATATCCATAGGGAAGGAGCAGGCTTGAAGTAAACTTTCCTTCCTCATCCGATACAAGAGGTACAAGCTTTCCTTCTTCTTCATTATATTCGCTATCGCATATAAATTCCTCTTCACCCACTACTCTCAGCATAACGGGTATTCCCGGCAAGGGATTTCCTTCGGTGTCCAATACCTGCCCGTTCATCAAAATTGGTTCATCCACGTTATAGGTTGTTTTTTCTATGTTGACAGTTACTGAATAATCCTGTACCAGCTTGAAAGGTATAGCTGAGGCTGCCTCTTCTTCACCTCTCTGTGCAACCACGTATGCCCAGTAATTTCCAGGGTCTAGCCCTTCTCCAATTAGTGATGGCTCGATTTCTCCTACGAATGCCCCTTCGAGGATGTCATAAGTCATATTGCCATTCCACAGTGGTTCACCCTCGGTAATACCCTCGACTACGTTTTCAAAATCATATACATATATTGTTGCTGAAACACCGTTTTCGGGTCCTAAAAGCCTCCAGGGTTCATCCGTTGACCTGGCAAGCAGCTTAAATACCGGTTTCTCAGCCACAGTCCAGGTTTCTCTTTCGCTCCATCCATCTATTTCAAGAGCACCTGTCACAGTATATACTGTGTTAAAGGTGGCCTTTTCACGATTAGCAAGATTCACCGCGCCACTTACATCGGCAAATACCGCCAGCTTGTAATAGGGACTTGTGGGTACTGTTTCAGCTTTCCACTCAATTGTGCCAACGGTAGTCTCTCCGGGCTGCAGTCCGTTTGATGTTATAAAGGATCCCACCTGTTTGTTATTTACAAACAGTGCAGTTGTAAATCCTATATTAATTGGTGCCTCACCGGTATTTTTCAACTGCACGGACGTAATCAATGTATCTCCAAACTTAGCTGTACCGGTAGGCGGTAATGTTTCCACACTCTCAACTGTCAATTCCGGCAGTTTAACATACATCTCAGGTGTTACTGCTTCAAATGTGTTATTTTCTTCGTCAGTTTCCTTAATATCATCCCGTTCATCTATAATCGCCCTGACTACATTAATTCCCGGTTGTGGTCTGTTCCATACAAAGGCAATATTTGCCTCCTGTTTCCCTCCCAGTTCTCCTATCTCTTTAATGCCTAAATATTGTCCTCCGGCATAGAATGTTACAGTGAAGGGGCTATTTGTAGAAGTTTCTCCGTTATTTACCACGGTCGCAAGTATTACCAGCGGCTGCCCCGGTCTTAGAACTCCGTTATTGGGGCTGAAATCCATGTTTTTGATGGTTATATCCGGATAAATAAGTCTTATATCCGGAGTTTCAATTTCTAAGGCATTGTCCTCCTGGGAAAGTTCAACCAGATGCGGAATGGGAGAATCGGCAACTACTCTTATTGTATGGATTCCAGGCTTGGTTACCTTCCAGTCCATACCAACAATCACTTTGTTTGAACCGGGGCTGGAGGACAGTCCGGGAACTCTTTGAGTCCATACCATTTCATCGTCTATTAAGAAAGCAACGTTAAAGCTTTCGGCATCTGCCGTACCGTCATTCTCTATTTCTGCGGTAATGGTAACAGTATCATTCCAACCGCATCTTCCGTTTATTGGTCCACCCCAACTGATACTATTTACCTTTACATTGGGGAAATAGGCATGATCTGTATCAAGTGGAATACTCCTCTGGTTGTTCTCAAAATCTGCTTCATCCACCGGATGGCCAAAGTCGTTGGCTTTAATGGTAAACATGTGATTGCCGGGAGTATTCACCCAGGTAAAGGCAACATTTCTGGATTCGCCGGGAGCAATAGGATCCATTATACGCACATAATTCTGATATTTATAATCTACATAGAAGCTTACCAGGAAGGGCTTATCAGTAACGGCATATCCACCGTTATAAACTGTACCTGTAACAGTAACAATTTCTCCTTCTTCCGGACTATCTGGTGAAATCCGGATATCTGTCACTCTTAAATCTGCCCTTGTTTCCCTTACAGTAATTTGCATTTCTGCTGTACTTGAAGCCCAGTTATTATCCGTTACAGTTACCTTTACTTTATATGTTCCTGAGTTCAGATACTTGTGAGTAGGTGTCAACCCTCCTGCTGATTCTCCGTCTCCGAAATCCCAGATTGCACTCACTATAAATCCATCTTTATCAAAAGAACGGGTACCGTCAAAACGGGTAGGTGTTAATACATCTGTAAAGAAGTCCACCCCAGCATCGGCATAGGGACGGTAGTTCACCTGCATTAGCGTTTCGCCGGTTGCCTCCGGAGAATCGTTATTTTTAATCCGTGCAATTATCTTGTAATTGCCTCCTTCTTCCGAGGTCCATTCCGTATAAACATATTGATTATACAAAGGTTCCAGACTGAAGCTTCCCTGCCCTATCTTTATCTCCTGGTCTGAATCCTCTTTTACAATGAAAAACTCTACTATGCCGCTTTCACTGTCGCTGCCGGTATTATATACACATGCCCTTATAGACACTTTATCACCTTCATCAGGTAGATGACCTATATCATACCAGACCAGGTACCTGTCTTTTTCCCAATCACTGGCAAGACCTTCAAAAGCCCACTGTGCATATTCCACTGCTGTAATCTGGGCACCGCTTCTAAAGTCTACCAAATATGAACATTGATAATACTGTTCATTATCCCTGGGTATTTCATCTACGATATAAATGTTTCCGTTGGCCTTCCAAACATTGTTGTAGCTGAGAGTTGCATTTAAGCTCTCATTGCCCTCTACAATTCTCTGTACCGAACGGATAGAAACTCCAGGGAGAGGATCCTTCAAAAGCAGCACCTGGTAATGTGGAGTATCCGGCGCCATGGGATCTCCTTCCGGAGCAGGAACCCTGAACATGAGAGTTCTGTCCAGAGGCTCGGGCTGCTTGGTAACCTCCAGAGACTCCGGTACATATACAGGCAGTCTTATACCATACTTCATATTAATCAAGTGGCTCGGGAATCCTGTATATCCTTCATCAATCAGTGTCAGTGCCATATCAGGATCCACGGCATCGGCAAAGAGGTTATCTCTACCTATTATCTCGGTGGTTACGCCCACTATAAGGGGATTTAGCTGCACACCCTTATAATCCCTGTGGCTTAATGTAGCTGTAAATTCTCTGAATTCTCCCTTGGGTGGTCTACTGTAATCCTGGGTATCTTCGTAAGAAGTCCACTTTACAATCCAATATCCTCCTACCTGGCCGTGTGGAGGAATATCACCCAGGGTAAGCCTAAATCCGCCTCCACCATAAGATCCAAAAGAAGTGCCAATTATTCTTATATCCGCCAGGACACCTGCCTGGTTGGATTCAATTTTAATCTGTCCGGAATCGATGGTCAAATTTCTGCCCCAGCCATCTCCGATATTTTCTGCAATTACTCCAAGTCTGAATGGTTCTCCGGCAGTAACTTCCTTCGGCAGATAGTAATGAAGTATAATCTTTGGTTGTGGAACAATTGTAATCTCTTCTGACTGTGTCTGAGTTTCTACATAACGTCCATCTATATAATATGAAATAATAGCTTTTGCAAGATAGACCTGACCATCAGGATCGGTACCTCCCAAACCTTCCCCGGGAATCAGCTGCCAGTCAGCCACCATGGTTTTGGCCGGACTTAAGGAATCTGAACCGTCCAAAGCAGCCATGCCTGAAAGTCCGGTAGGTATAATAAACATATTTCCTGTTACTTCATTGCCGTCCAGATCGGTAATAACCACCCGTACAGATAAATTCTCCAGCGCTTTGCTGCCATAACCGTTTGTAATTTTCAAAGTGGCATTAAAGGCCTGCCTTTCCAGATTGGCTTTCTGGTCCAGAGTCAATGTCATTATCTCGTATACTCCGGCACCGGTTCCGCTGCCGTCTCCGCTGCCGCTACCAACAGCAGGCGGGCCTCCGCCGGTCATTTTCAATCCGCTTCCCATATTCATCTCCATTTTTATGGATTCCTCTTCTTCATCTCTTCTGATTTCTATCTCTACTTTTTGCGGTGTAGGATTGCAAAGGGGTATCTTTGCCTCTATTCCCTCCGGCGGATACATTGGCAGGCCGGTATCAGGATCAAAACTTACATAATTGCCATGGAATCTTATGAAATTCAATGGACCTTTTTCGTTGTCACTGTTCATAATATAGCGTCCCGGCGCCACCCTGATTTTTATTTTGGCGCTCTCGTGGGCTGCCAGCTCTCCTATATAACCTCCACCCACAATACTGATACCTGTATCAGTGAAGTTTTCCCGTACTACCTCAGCCACTACATCAGTAATGGCAATAAGGCTGAGATTGACTACTGTTGCCTCAAAAATCATCGGTTCTTCAACCTGGGTTGGTATATTAATCCAGGGAGGCATTATCCCAAGCTTAGGTTTAGGCAGGTTTGCTCCAAATACCATCTTTAACTGAATATCATACTCATCTGCAATAGTGGTGGGTGTTACAGTCCATTCTATTTTAACCGGTTCATTTTCTACTGTAACTGTAACCAGGGTTGCTTCTGAAGCAGGCATAATCTGAGTCTCGCCATCTAAGGTCCTGGTACCAAGGGATCGTACAATATATCTGTAATCTCCGATAGGTTTATCATCAAAGGTGGCAATTCCGTTTTCATCTGTCCGGGCCAAATAATTCTGATAGTAATATGATTCCTTGCCGCCCACAATCTTGACATAGGGTTCTTTGCTTATCAGGGTCACTTCTGCATTGGATACTCTGACTCCGCCTTCATCCTGTACCAGGAAACTCACGGAACCGGTGTTGGCGGTTGTCACTTCCACTCCAATATCCAATGATACACTGTATTTCCCGTCTGTAAGGGTTATCTTATCCTGGTAGTATCCAAGAGGTGTGTTTTCCGGAGGTGAAACCAGAATATCAAAGGTAGTCCATTCACCCGGCTCTAATTCTGTATCTCCTAAACCTTGTGGTATTACCCAGGGTAATGTGGCAGGAGGTACTATTCTAATATCAGTCATCCTGCCCAGACCTTTATTGGTAAGTTTAACGGTGCGTGCAAGACTCTTGCCCGGATTGGAAGCCAGGAAAAATGAATAGGTATCCAATACAGGGAAAGGAACTGCAGGCCGCAGAAGTAATTTTATATTTGTAGTGGCTGTTGCGCCTTCTGCGGTAGAGAATATAATTTTATATTCCGCCGTATCACTTACATCAAGAGGTGCATTTACGTTCATAATAACACTGGCAGATTCTTCAGAAGGAATAACTGTGCCCAGTGTTGAAGTATCCAGGGTTACACGCACATTACTTCCCGGAGTAAGATCTATGAGCTGAGCCGTAAGCCCTGTAACAGCTCTGCCGGTGGTAGGATTAAACACTTCAATTACTACCGGAAATTGTGAATTCTTTGATGCTACAAAAGTGAGGTTGGAAGGTTTAGTGTACAAACCCCAAACAGTAAAATCGGTGTAACCACAAGACATTTGATCTACCGTTATCTGTGCAAAAAAATCTCCTGGTGCAAATACTTTTGAATATTCAAATCTTCCCTCTTCATCCACCTGAACAGGATAATAGGTGTTATCAATTTTTATGGCTGCAGTGGCTATATTTGCTGCCGGTGTACCGTCCTTATAGCGCAATACACCGCTAAATGTAACAATTTCTTCACGTTGATATTCATCTTTATCAGTATCTATTAAGCCAATCAACTCCCGGATAATCATTATATCAACATCCTGGGTAACTGTTTCAATTCCGTCGGTACCTTCCAATATAAGGGTGTACATACCGGTTTCTAAGCGTAAAATAGGTATTTCTCCTTTAAATTCCCTTTTATTGGAATCAAATCCTAAGTAACCTGTAATCACTTCTGCATTTTCATCAGCAGGGTCCAGGATATACGAAACACTAATACCCTCTTGCGGTCCCAGTTTATTCGCAGTGTTGCTGCCAAGATACAACTCAGCTGATACAGGAATATAATCGCTTCCGGTAGTGTAAATGGCATATCTCAGATCAGGATCTTCCTTTGGAGATTTTACTTTCATCATTAAAGCGTCTTCTATTTCAAAAGTTCTCTCCCAGACTCTTCTTGTGTCCGGTCCGGGAGGACTTAAGGTCAGCTTGTTTTCATCGTCAATGACAACTTTCACATTGTGAGTGCCGACCAGGTTTGACCCCCAGGTTAGTCCCACAATGGCAGTGCTGTGTCCTCTTAATCCATCTACACGTCTGCCTGTTACTCTTTCACCATCCACATAGAGGGAAACATAAAAGCTGTCAAAAACTGTGGCTACACTCTGATTGCTTACCCGGACCACAAAACTTACCATTCTGCCATATTTTAACGTTAATGGCGACCAGGTAATATCCGTTATTGTAAGATCTGGATAAATCAGTTCAAGTTCGGGAGTTTCCGCTTCTTTTATTGTTCCGTAGTCCCCTTCACAAACAGTGCTCTGAGAATCGGCAATTACCTGTATTGTATGCACACCCGGGGTAACTGGCCAGCGTACCCAGAGTTCCTTTTCTTCTCCTGCAGCCAGTCTATCCACAGGCAAGCTCTTTATCAGGATTCCGTCTACCAGGAAATCTACCCAGAAACGGTGAGTTATATCTAAAGCGCTGATATTTGCAACTTTTGTCTCAATTGTCAGGGAAGTTCCGTCAGTAAGCACGGTTTCCACCGGCCTCCAGGTAATATCTCCTATGGCAAGTTTCGGATAGGTTACAGAAAATTCAGGTGTTTTAACAGACATGGAATTATTATTGGTTTCCAGTTCAACTAAAACAGGAACTGGATCATCTGCTTTTGCAGTAATTGTGTGGCTTCCGGAAAGAGGCTTCAGAACAAAACTGAGATCAAGAGTGCTTCCAGGTGACAGGTAATTAACGTGCTGTTTAGCCTGCCACTGTCCATCTATATATAATGAAACAAAGAATCTTTCTGCAGCACTGCTTCCTTTATTTGCAATCCTTACACGATATACAAATGGTTCCTCACTTGAAAGCTCTAGCTTGTCATCAGGAGACCAGGTTACAGAAACTACTTCCACATCAGGAAAATTCACTGCCTGAGAACTCAAAGCACAGGTTTTTGAGTTGTTTTCAAGAGTAGTTTCCTTTAAATTATCTAATAGGTCGTTGGCTACAACCTTCAAAACATGAATACCTGGTGTTGCAACCCAGCTAAAGGGTACATTGATTGTTTGCCCCACTTCAAGATGCTGCTCTACTTTTCGGTATCCCATATATTTGCCGTCAATATAGAAACCTACCAGGAAACCCATATTGGCAGTTCCGTAACCCTGATTTCCAATAGTAACGTTAATTTGCACCGTATCTCCTTCCAGTGGATCCAGGGGCATCCAGGAAATATCTGTGACAATCAGGTCAGGGCGGTTTTCACTGACATTGATTGTGGCGGTAGCTTTTGATTCACAATTATCGTTATCGCGGACGGTAAGTTCTATGGTGTATTCTCCTGGAATTTGATACATGTGAGTTGATATGGAACCTTTTTTCTCAATATTTCCATCCCCTGTACTCCACATGTAGGATACAATACTTCCGTCATCATCCTTTGAGGAGCTGCCATCAAGAGTTACCATTTCTCCTGATTTTACCGAATCAGGCACAATAATTTCTGCAACTGGCGGCTTATTCAGCCTGAAGGTCTGCACCGCCTGATTGTTATTTTCATCAATATCTACTGTGTCAGTATCAGTATTGACCTGAGCATATATTCGAGCCGGAGAAGAAATCCCCTGAGGAACAGTCCAATTAATTACAGCTTCTCCTCTTTCACCCTGACCCAGGACGATTTCAGTCCTGCCGATTTCCTCACTGTTTTCTCCTTCTCCAAGTGTAAAAATTACTATACCTTTTGCCCTGGCAAAACCAAAGTTTGTAACAATTGCTGCTAATTTTGCACTCCTGCCATAGGCAGGTGCAATGGGATCAGCTGTCACTTCAAGCATCGCCAGATCACTTTTGGCTGTAGGAATAGCTCCCACCCATTGAGTAAAATCACTGGCATTACCTGCTCCATCAATAGCTTTTATAATATAGTAGTAAGTTTTTCCATTGATCAACCCTATGTCCCTGTATACCAAACTCCTGGTTTCACCGATCTTTTCAAAAGTACCATTAGGGTCTTCACTTCTATATATTTCATAGTGGTCAGTATCCTCAGCTATGCTGCGATTCCAGGAAATAGCAAGTTCTCCTCCGCTTTGTGGGTCTGTAACAGTAACTTCTGTAGGTGCATCAGGAGGAATCCTGTCAATCAAATATCTTTTTATTAAGGTATTTTCTATATTACCATAGTTTATTGCCGTAGCCTTAAGTGCGAAGTAACCCGGAGGAAGTGAGGATACATCCCAGTTAAGAGTGGACATATAGGAATTGCCTTCTAATGTCGGAATTACATCAGCTATTTCATGCCAGACCAGATCGTCGGGAATAAAAGTGGAATCTCCAAGAATAGCAAATTCATACTTTATACTTGCAATTCCTACCAAATCGCTTACCTTTACAGTTATGACAGCATTGCTGTTAAACCTGCTGAATTCAGCCGGATTTAACTCAGTAATAACAGGCAGGGTGGTTTGATGCAATGATCTGCCGGATACAATATCAGATAATTCACTTTCACGGTCAAGGTCATTTACCACAGAAACTCTATAATAGTATGTTTTGGCGGGGTCACATTTCTTATCAACATAAACAGTTGAAGTGGTGTAATTGACTATTAATTCCCATGAGCCTCCTTCTTCCATACGGTAGACCTTATAGTGGTCTACATCAGCCCTGTTGATAGGTGCCCAGCTTACCACCAGTTTCCACTCTGCTGCATCCACTCTCAGATCCTGAGGAGGTGCAGGAGGATTATTTGCCAGGGTATACTCATGTATCCTTTCAGATCTGTTTTCATTTACGTCGACAGCAATAACTTTCACTTGGTAATTTCCGTCAGGATAGAGAGGCTCTCCTTCAGTTCCTGCAGCCAGAGTATTCCAGAGTAGAACTACATCCTCTTCGCCGGTTGACTCTATCTCACCCAAAACAGTCCAGACTACTTCACCAGTGCCTGAACCGGCATCTGTATCTGTATCTGTATCTATATCCCCATTACTATCCATACCGGTACCTGTAAAAGAATAATAGAATATATATTTTTCCACTCCTACATTATCAACTGCATGAACAGTCAACAGTACCTCTCCTCTTAGGGGTGTGCTGCTGAGAGGTTCAAATTTATCAATCTCCGGAGGAGTAATATCTTTGCCGGGACGAAGCTGCACAATATTCGACCTGGCACTTTCATTACCCAATTCATCTGCAGCAGAAACTGCATAAAAACTGTCTTCATTGGCGGGCATGGTGGTATCGGTATAGACAGTATCTTTTGTCTGTCCGATAAGTTGAAAGTCCCCTTCGCTGGAAAAGGCTCTATATATATTGTAATGGTCAATATCGTCCAATAGACTTCCAGGCTGCCAGGTAAGAATGACTTTCAGCTCTGACGGACTTCCGGCAAGTACCGGAGCTATGGGTGCTTTATTGTCAACGGTATATGTTCCGGTAAGAACAGCTTCATTACCGGCTCCATCCCTGGCAGTGGCTTTAATGTAATATATACCATCAGGTATTTGATCTAAGGTATACCATATGGTGCTTCCGGAAGTATCCCTCTGTATATCAGTCCATGATTCTCCATCATCTGAGTAGGCAAAATCTACAGCTGCAATACCTACATTATCCGATGCTACTACAGCTATGCTTACGTTTCCGTTAACTTTGCTGCCCTCTGCCGGTATAAATCCTGAAATTACAGGAGGAGTTTCATCTGGCAGGACAATTACTGTATCTGAGATAACAGGCATACTTTCATGTCCATAGGTATCAACGGCAGTTACCTTATATGAATAGTTTCTTCCTGCTTCTACATTAGTATCGATAAAGGACAGAAGATTAGTTTCCTTAACAAGTACATATTCTCCTCCTTCTGTACTCCGGTAAAGCCTGTAAAAGTCCAGATCGGCATCATTAACATTTTTCCAGGATAAATCTATCCTCATTTCTCCTGCTACGGCATTGATATACTCCGGAGCCTCGGGGGGACTGGTTCTGATATATATAATAGTAGATAATGGAATACTGACATTGCCAGCCTGGTCAAAAGCACGGATCCTTACTTCATAATATCCGTCAGACAAGCCTGACGTATCCCAGAAATAAGAAACAGTAGTTTTTACATTTCTTCCGCTGTCAACCAAAACTGGTTCAAGTTCATACCAGATATTGTTTTCGTTATACGCAAAGGATACTGTTTTTACTCCTATATTATCAATTACTTCAGCACTAAGCTTTAATATGTCTCCGGTTCGGGAAGTCTTAAAATTGGATGCAACCGGTGGAGTAATATCGGAAAAAGGAGTAGCTTCGGCAGAATCCGAACGTTCACCTTCATTTCCGTAAATGTCCACGGCTAAAATCTGGTAACGGTATGGTATTCCTGCTTCTACATTAATATCTTTATATGTTGTAACAGTATTTTTAATATTGTCAGCTATAAGTACATATTCTCCCCATTGATCTCCCACATAAGTACTACGGTAGATACGGTAATATTTTATATTAGTTCCGGTAACCGGCTTCCAACTTATATTCACTTCCACCTCAGCAGGTTCTGCCGCAACTTCAGCTGGTGCAGCCGGTATGACCACATTGGCTGTAAATTCAACCTGGGCGGATGCATGGCTTGACAATCCGGTAAGGGTAAATGTATGTGAACCAGGATGGACATTTTTTACAAAACGCCAGCTAATAATGACGTTGCCGTTCATATCTGCCGCCTTGCGGGCTATAAAAGTATCTCCGTCCATAACGAGTTCAGTGCTCTCTCCTGGTTTATATCCTGAACCTGTAAAGATTAATGTCTCCTCGGGACCAGCTGTCTCAGGTGACAATGTCAAAACAACCTCGTAATCCTTGACGGTTACTTCTATTTCCACGGATTTTTCGCTTTCATTGCCTAAATCATCAAAAGCCGTAATAGTGTAATAATATGTGGCTCCAACACTTACATTAGAATCTATATAGGATAATATATTCTTCTCAATAGTCTTAATATTGGTCCATTGACTGCTATCTGCGTGACGCCGGTAAATCTTATATCCGGCTATGTCATCTGAAATTACAGCACTCCAGGAAAGATTTACTATACCAGAATGTGATAAGGCAGAAAAGCCTTCCGGCACAGGTGGCGGAGTATTATCCAGTATAAGATTGATAATTATGGAGTCCCTGTTCCCTCCCTTATCAATTACTTCAGCCTTAACCCGGTAAATCCCGTTCAGACCTGCAGTATTCCACTCGGTATTTGCACTGTAAACATCTCCACTTAACAAAGCAGTAACTTCTTTAATAATAGTCCATTCATCACTATTCTGAGGTGCATAAGAGAATATAATTTTTTCTACTTTATAATTATCACTTGCTTCAGCAGTTAAATTAACCTTTCCGGAGGTTCTGGTTCCATCTGTGGGACTTATACTTAACATTTCCGGAGGGATTGTATCAAATATAGGCTCTGCACTGGCTATTTGTGAAAGGGCACTTTCGTTACCCAGATTATCCACAGAGGAAACTGCGAAATAAACAGTTTCACCGGGAGTTAGGTCTAACTTGGTTATAGTTGTTATGTCGCTATTAACTGTTGTCCAATAGGCTAAGCTCTCTTCACTGGCACCATAGTACACTATATAACCCTTCAAATCCTCTGCCGTAACCGGCTGCCAACTAAGCTGCACAGAAAGCACTCCTGCTATAGCCTCAACACCAGTTGGAACAGGAGGAGCTTCATTATCAAATCTATATGTTTTAATTAAAGGTTCACTTTCATTGCCCACAGAGTCCCTGGCAACAGCCCGTACCTGTATCTCTCCATTTAAATTTGAAGAATCCCATATGAAGGTAGTTGTTCCCATGGTTGCATTGGTAGCAATTTTAATCCATTCAGAACCATCTATAGAATAGGACAGGGTAATGCTGGATAAGGCAAGATTATCAGTAGCTGTAACCGTTATATTGGATGTTTTTCCGAATAAAGTGCCCTCTTCAGGCTGCATAGCAACAATAGCCGGCGGCACTGTATCTGATACTGCAGCTGCATAAGCAATGTTAGAATCCATACTGGTTAATCCTACGGCATCAGTTGCAGTGACTTTATAATAATATGTCAGACCGACCTGAACATTGGTGTCCTGCCAGCTGGTATTGGTACGGCCGTAGTTGGTTCTTATTAAATTATATGGGCCTTCAACACTGTTGGCACGATAGATATAGTAATGGGAAACATCTGTATCCTGCGGTGGCTCCCAGGACAGATCAATTCTTTCGGTACCGTAAGTGGCTATGAGATTTTCCGGAGGTCCAGGAGGTGTCAGGTCAACCTGGTATTCCGCTGTTATTTCGGACCAATTCCCCCATTTGTCGTACACCTTGTAACGCACACTTAATGAACCCGTAGCTAGGTTTTCTGCCGGTATTTCACCGGTAAAATAATATCTATTATAATAATCGGTGTAAGGGCCGGCCACTGAATCTACAGGATTCCAGTCAGAACCGTTTAAAGAATATTCCATTGTAGCCGAAGCGCCTGTTCTACCAGAATTATCGGTAAAATATACACTGAAGGAAAAGCTGGAAGAAGTTCCTCCAATTGTTGTCTGGGCTGCCGGACTGACAAAGGATATGCTCGGCGGTGTCTCATCTTCCGATGTTGTGGCTTCGACAGCTTCACACCTTGCTGTATTTCCAAATGTGTCAACAGACTCCACCAGATAATAATAAGTTGTGGCGGGAAGCAAGCCAGTGTCTGTATAATATGTCTGGTTTTTACTATAAATATTGGCGATGCTGTTATAGGGACCTTCGGGGCTGTTACTGCGATATATGGTATATGGATAGGTGGATTTAAGATCCGGATCATCTACAGGATCCCATTCTATCGTAATACTGCTTTCTCCGGCTGATACAAGTCTCAGATTGGTTACGGCACTTACTTCAAGATCCAGAGTCCAGGGTGTTTCTGTTATTAGTTCGCCTACATTGCCTGCCCCGTCCACCGCCTTCACTTTTATTAGATATGAACCTGAATTTAAGCCTTCGGTATTCCAATAAAAATTGGTGTAGAATGAGGCTCCGCTCCTGCCAAAGTATAATTTTGATATGCCCTGTGAGGACCATGTGGCACCTTCATCATAAGAATATTCTGCGTCCATTGACACAACTTCCTTGTTATCGGTGGCATAGGCATTAAAGTATATACCTGGTCCTCCTGTGGATGTTCCACTCCCTGGGCTATATAATTCGATTTCAGTTACCTCAGGGGGAGTCATGTCATCCATAGGCTTTGCAGAAACTATTCCAGATTCGCTGCTATTTCCCCAGCTGTCATATGTTATGATTTTATAATAATAGGTGGTACCTATTGTTCCTGTTTTATCTTCATAAGTAGTACTAGTCCTGGTTCTAATTGTTGTCAGCCACGAATAACTGCCGTCAATGCGATCCGACCGGTATATCTCATACCTGTCGAAATCAGTATCCGGTACTGCATCCCAGGTCAGGATTACCTTCCCTTCTCCAGGGACAGCATTTAAATTTGCCGGGGTGGAAACATTAACATCAAGGTTTATATTACGAACAGCATAGGTGCTGTTTCCTGAATTATCTTCAGCTGTAAACTTCAATAAATACTCTCCTGAAACAAGCCCGTCAGTATACCAGTAAATGGTCTGGGTATAATCGCTGCTCTGGGAGGTTGACGATAATACAATTGTCCAGGACTCTCCGCCATCAACGGAGTATTCAAACTGTAATTTCTTAAATCCTTTGGGGGAATTATCAGTTGCCCTGAATGATAACCTGACGGTTGGACCTCCTAAGGTCAAACCGTTAGTAAGAATCACATTGGTTGAACCAATATATGCATTCAAACTTCTAATTTCAGGAGGTGTTACATCTGGCAGTGGAGAAGCTGAAGCTTCGTTGGAAAAGCCGCTTTCATTACCAATTCTATCTTCCGCGGTAATTACATAATAATAGGTAACTCCAGCCTGGACTTTATTATCTGTATAACTTGTGTAAGATGTATATGTAATGTACTCATACCCCTCTCCGGGAACGGTTGACCTGTAAATATTGTAAGGGCTGCTTGCAAGGTCTGTTTCAGTGTTTGCAGACCAGTTCAGAATTATTCTGTCTTCTGATGGAGTGGCTGTTAAATTAACAGGTGCCGCCGGTGGAGTATTATCAAGTACCCATATCCTTACAGGGGTTCCGTTAGATGCATTGCCTGCCCGGTCATAAGCAATAGCCCTGAATTTATATGCTCCGTCTTCAAGTTTCCCCAGGCCCTCAATATCTGCAGTGGTATCCCAATAATAGTAGCCGTAGGAATAACTAGAATAATGGGTCATCTCATCTTTAATAATTGAGCCTATAGTATACCAGGTATTTCCATCATCAGGTGATGCTTGTATTTCTATATGTTCTATCTTTGAGTAGTATCCATCACTTGCCTGTACATAAATTGACACTCTTTTACCGCCAATAGTGGTATTTTCATTCGGTGTGAAACTGTAAATGGTGGGAATCTGGGTATCCAGAATTACTGTCTGAATTTTTTTATGAGTTCCGCTTGTATTGGAAGCAATAACCGTTATTGTATTTGTTCCCTCTGAAAGGTTAATAACCTGGCTGAAAAATCCTTCATCGTCTACTGATACGCTTTCTCCGTTTATTGTAACTTCCGCATCGGGTTCTGTCTGACCTCTTAAGGTATATACACTGTTGTTTGTGGCAACATAGGGGCCTCCCTCAAGCTCCAGGTCAGGTCCCTGGTAGTGCTCCCCATAGGTATATGACTTATCGCCCTGGTTGCCTATACTGTCAATTGCTTGTACAGAGTATCTGTATACCGTGTCTTTAACTGCGTTTGCATCAAGGAAGCTACATTCAGGTTCATATATATACCAGGAATCAGAGTGATACCAGTCATCATCACTGAAATATTCCCTCACAAGATAATATCGATAGGTTCCGGGCATACTGTCCCAGGATAAATATATTCCCCCAGGGACATTTTCTGCCTTAAAGTTCGTGGGAGCATCTGGGGCTTTCCGGTCAACGGTTACTGTATGGAGCACATAGCTGGTTATATCCGAAATATTGCAAGCCGTTGCCCTTACCTGATATACTACTTCCACATCAGAAGGCAGTTCCCAATTTCCGCTGACACTATAATAATTATTACTCTTTTTAGGTACAGTATTTCCCTCATTCAGCAGTGTCCAGTTTTCCCCGTCAGTGGATATCTCTATCTTAATATATTTGATTTCCTGGCTGTCAATAAAGGTGGCTGAATAATATATGGTATAGTGACTGGTTTCGGTTCCATCTGCAGGTACAAAACTGTAACATATTGGTCCTTCAACGGGAATTACTCCAAACTTTGATTCAGAACCTGATGAAACATTTCCTGCTCCATCAACGGTCAAAATTCTGTATTCATATTCTAATCCGGGTGTCACCAAGGTGTCGGTGTATGTATTATCATTAATGTAGTTAGCAATAGTAGTCCAGGACTCATCCCTGTACATGCGGCACTGTATATAAGCATAGTCAAAATCCTCAGGAGGATTAACCCAGCTTAAAACCAGCACTGAATTTTCAATGTCAGCCTGTACTGAAAAGTCTGTTACATTTTCCGGAGGTATTGTATCCTTAAGCAATTTTATACTCTGTGAACTATTATTGCCTAACTCATCATATCCCACCGCTTGTATCCATATATCTCCATCCGGTAAGCTGCTCAGATTAAACCTGACTTCCCGGTAACCTTCATTATAATATTCATACCAATAAAAATTATAATCATATGTTACTAACGGTTCCAGGGACTGCCAGTTCTCTCCGTCAGTTGAATAATTGAACAGGATATCCGTCATCCTGTTTTGAGCAGCAAAAACTGCTTCAACCCAAAAATTGTCTACATTGTATACATTGATGAAATCATAGTCTGTAAGATACCAGTCCAGAAAAGTAAAAATGTCTTCCACATTTAGTTTTCCTGTGGCTACAGGTTCATTTTTACTCTCGTTCCAATAATTGTCACGTACAACTATTTTATATAGGTATGTTTTATAGGGATATACATCATAGTCTGTATATGAACTATCCTCATCGTAATATACAGTTCTTATGTGGCTCCAGTATTGTTCTGATGACTCGCTGTCATAAACGCATTTATAGATTTGTGCATAATATATATCATCTGGATGCTCCCAGCTGATTATCAATGCATTATTTTCCTCATTTGGCATTACGGTAAGGTTTTTTACATTTTCCGCCACAGTTTTAACAATCAATTCAGTTTCTTTTGAAAAAGTATTTCCCTCCGAATCTACAGCCGTTAGTTTTAAATAATAGGTTCCGTCTTTAAAGGATGTCATATTTGCTTCGATTGCCCGGTACCAGTAGTTGTCATAACTTTCATATTTTACTTCTGTATCCCAAACCAATAAATCATCAATCGAATGCCAATCGCTCTGATCAGAGGAATACATATAATCTATGGATATTATGTCATTTTCAGCTGCAAATTCTGAATAAATATAGTAATAATACCTGTTGCCTGAAGTGACAATTCCATAATCGCTCAAGTACCATTCTAGCAGATAAATTGGATCACCCTGTATAATTCCTGTTGCTGTCGGAGGGTTCTCTGCTTCATTTCCATAGCTGTCACAAGCCACAACCTTATATAAATATTCCTGATTGGGATATACATCATAATCTATATAAGATGTACCATCTGTGCTGCCCAGGTAATACCAATCACCATAACCGTCTCCGTGATCCTCATATCTGTAAATATCCACATAATCAAATTCCTCAGGATTGGTCCAGCTCAATACCAGGCCGTAGCCTTCTTCATTAGATTCAATGGTCAGATTCTGGACATTTTCAACAACCGCTACATACTTTATGACTGTTTGTTCATCAGGCAGTTCGACAGTCAAGGTATTTTCAAATTCATCCGTGGCAACAGCCTTAAGAAAAATCCGGCCGTTGGGAAGTTCAGAGAAGTCAACCATTAACCCTCTTGCCCATGATCCATAAAAGAATTCTATTCCATAATCATCTATAATTATAGAACTGTCTATATCCACCCAGTTGGAACCATCCAGGGAATAACTGTATTCTATTGATGTTATTGTATGCAATGAATTAAAGAAAGCTTCAAAAGTCCAACCATTTTCAATATAATAGGAATTTATTATGCCCTCATTTTCCAGGTACCACTCAGATAAAGTTATTGGATTTTCTGTACTTAGAACATCAATTGATTGAAGCTGCTCCTGGTCATTTTCACTTTCAATTAAATTATTATGTATATCACGCTGGTCATTATCACTGGCATTATCTGCATTATCTGTATTATCTGTGTCCCCTGTATCTTCTTTATCCTCTGTATATTCATTATTTTCTGTATCCGCTGCATTATCTGTGTCCTCTGTATCTTCTTTATTTTCTGAATCATCTTCAATTACATCATTGTTATTACCTATATTACTATCTTCGCTCTCACCGCTCTTAATATCATCAATATCATTTTCTGTTTCATTTCCGTTGTTATTATCAATTGTATAATTATCCGTAATACCATCATTATCATTGGCTAAAACAATATTGTTACTATTATCATCATTACTATTCGTGTCATTGTCATTTTTTTCTATTTTATTATCTCCAAAAGTTCCTGCATCATTTTCTCCAGGATCAATAGTGTCATCTCCATTATTCTCCTGTGAAGAAGTATGTTCCTGCCTAGATGTATCTTCCTGCTTGGAAATATCTTCTGCGGCATTAGACGAATTACCTGTATAAGATTCAATATTATAAAGAACTTCATTACTCTCTGCAGCTAAGGCAAAAGGAATATAATCTCCCAGCATATTAAATAGGAAAAACAGTATCATCAAGCAGCTGATTGCCCTATACAGGAATCTACGTGGATATGACCTCTTCATAATTGACCTCTCCTTATATATAATAAATGAAATAGTTAATTTATTATTTAATCTTTATAACCAGAGCAGTAGAAATATTAGTCTTATAATAAGTTGCTTATACTTGTACATTCCAACATGATATTATTCTAGAGTGTAAATATCCCTAAAGAGAAATTATATAGAAAATTTTGGTATTTTACTTGCGAAATATTGCTATATTTTAGTGATTAATAATTCCTTATATCTTGTAAAATTTTTCTGTAGTTAAATAATATAATTTATATTAGAATAATTATATGCTATAATTATATTTGATGTAAAATATTTCCATATTGTTAAAATAGTCTGATATATTAATAGTTCTGACCTTTGGCTTCATACCCTGTTATTATCATGTTGTGTATTTTAAGAAGGGTGAGAATAAATCATGAGTATTAATAAACTTAAAATGCTTGGCAATGGTCCCTACCCTTTACCAATAGATCAATTTTTCAAAAGTGTGGATACATTTGTAAATTCAGACCTTTGTATCATTGCTACAAAACCCACTATTGATTTTCCTGTAAAAGATTCCCACACTCATTACAGTTATGAATTTATTATACCACATTCACCAATACCCTATTTAAGTATAGAAAATAAATGTTTTTCAGCTAATGAAGCCAGTATATTTCCTATAAACTCAGGACAGGCTCACGGTCCTCATGATCGCATGATTAATAGAAGTATGACTGTATTGCAGGTTGACAATAATTCTTTAAATGATATTTCCTATTCAATTTTCAAGAAACTTAATCCTTGCTTTAAACATGGCAATTACCCTGTGACCAATGAATTGAAATCCCTGATAGAATTATTCATTGAAGAATATAGAAACAATCATTCCAGTCGCGGATTTATACTTAAAAACCTTAGTATACAGATAATGGAACAATTATTAAAACAGATTGAGAATAATTTTTCTTCTCTTTCATTATCAAGCTATAAAACTGATAAAAAATATATTGATAATGCCATTGAATATTTGCGATATCAGTATGACAAGGATTATTCCCTGGAAGAAGCCGCACGGGTGGCACATTTATCTCCTTTTCATTTTATCAGGGTCTTTAAAGAATACACCGGCAAGACTCCTTATGAATATTTGCTGCTTATCAAATTAAATAAGGCAAAAGAACTATTAAGTATGCATAAGTATTCTATAACAGAAATTTGTTACATGTGCGGATTTAACAATTTAAGCAATTTCATTTCCTTTTTTAAGAAAAATATAGGAGTTACTCCTTCTGAATACCGTAAAATCATGAGTAAAAAATAATTATAACTCGCTTTCACTGAAGATTCAATGAAAGCGAGAGCAGAACAGGTACGATGGAAAAGCTGTAAATCTTATCTTGATAAAACAACACATCCCGCCATCATATCATGAAGGGCCTGTTTCTTCTCAGTAAAGGCTGCCATTATATATCCGATACACAAAGTAAGTGCAGATACTATTTTCCCGAAATACCTTCCTGTAGCCCTGCCAAATGTAATACGGTTGCCGTAATTATCTGTTACATATATCCCTAAAGCCATCTTACCCAAAGTAGCTTGTTTCTCAGAGGACTCCATAAGGCTAAAATACAGCCACCCTATTATAGTTGATATAATATAATCTATTCTTCCGGATGATTTTCCAAAAACAAAACCTATTAATGCATCAGCCAGTCCTAAAATAATGCCGTCTATTAAAGATGCCGCAAACCTTTTCCAAAAGCCTGCATAAATCCTATAATACCCATTAGGTGCGTTATCATAGTAATTTTTATTACCATAGTAATTATCGTAATAATTATCGTACATTCTCTGTTGTGCTTGGTATGACGAATTGAATGATTGCTCTTCGCTGTTAAAATTTGCATTTAGATTATTTCCGCACCTGCTGCAAAAATTTGCCTCAGGATAATTTGGTTTTCCGCATTTACTACAGTAAATAACCTTTTCTGAATTATTTACATCCATTTCTTATATCTCCTATCTTAAAAAAGTTATATATTAATAAAATATTCGACAATTTCATAAAAATTCCTATCAAATTATAAGGTAAAAATAAGAAACAGTATCTTAAGAAATATCGGAAAAACTCAACTGAATCTATCTTAATAATGCTTCAAACAATTCGAAGGGTATAAAAAGGTTTCCATATCCTCTTCCTATTTCAATTTCAGGTTTTACTTCCCCGTGAAAGTCAGATCCTCCTGTCACCAACAATTCATTTTTTTTAGCCAGTTCAAGAAGAGCTATGGTATCATTTATTGTATGTTCTGTGTAATAGGCTTCTATCCCCTTTAAACCAATCTTTTTTAGTTCTGCAAGAAGTTCATTTAGCTCTTCATAGCTATACCCCAAAGTTAGAGGATGAGCCATCACAGGTATTCCTCCTGCATCGGCAATTTGCATGATTCCTTCCTGGGGAGTTAATTTCGCTTTACTAAAATATGCAGGAGCACCTACTGAAAGATATTTGTCAAAAGCATCCCTTACACTGTTTACATATCCTTTCTTTTTTAGTACCGTAGCAATATGCGGCCTTCCGATAATATCCCCGGAAGCTTCTTCCTCCAATTCATCCATGCTTATGTCAATTCCCAACTCATTCAGTCTGTTTATAACCTTATTATTCCTTATCTCCCTTGCTTTTTGTAATTTTTTCAAAAGGCTGTTTTGCAGATTCAAATAACTATTTCCCGGGAAATACCCCAATATATGTAATTCCGGTTCGTATTCCACGCTAATCTCTATGCCGGGTAAAACCTCAATACCAACCTTGTCTGCTTCTTTAAGCGCTTCAGGAATCCCTGCCATTGTGTCGTGGTCTGTTATCGCTATTACAGCAAGGTCCATTTTTTTTGCACGGTTGACCACTTCTGAAGGACTCAGGGTACCGTCAGATGCCTTTGTATGAACATGTAAATCAATGTATTTACTCATTTTGTCTCCTTAGTATTTAATATTTAATTTTTTTCAATAATATACCTGTTATTATAATTTCTAAAAAACCTATTATTTTATATCTTGTATATATTAACATCTTTACAGGTACTACTGATTAATATTATACAACAGGAAAACAGTGATTAATATAGGCAATAGCTGATAGTATTTCCCATTAATTACCATTTACAGGTTCCCTATGCTATAATTTAGTAGATACCTGTTCAAACGGGGACGTTAAGCCTTGCTACCGTGGAAATTAAGCTTAGTTATATCTGTAAGTACTCTATTCTCACAAAGTTATAATATACAAATGAAAATTAGGAGGAAAAACTAATGATTCAAAAGAAAGATCCAGCAAGAATATGTGCAAATTGTGTGAAAGGTTCTGTTGTTGCTGTAAATAATGATATCTTATGTTCAATAAATGGCATCGTTACTCCGGATTATAGCTGTGGAAAACATAGATTCTCTCCGGAAATTATTTCATATAGAAATAAAAGTAATAAATGTATAGAATGTAAACACTTCATTATTAATTATGAAAAGGATGTGAATGGAAACCATGAAATAGGCTTATGCCAACTGTTTTCCGTGAGAGAATTCAATGGTTCCGAAAAAAATGCATGTTCTAAGTTTGTCAAAAAGCCTCTCGGCGAAGTAAAAACTAAAGTTAATCCAATTGGTAAAATCGCCGATATATGATATATAATATGATGTATATCAAAAGTTTTAAGGTGGACATATGTACTATAAAGTTAATGATATACTGGAACAAAAAATCAGCGAAATCCAGAGCAGGCTGCCTGTTAAAATCAAAAAGCAGGAAACTAAGCTATCCTTTGATCAGGTGCTTAATTCCACTTTAAATAATACTGATGCTAATACTACTAAAAGTATTAATACCAGTGGTGATAGTACCTCAGTAAATTCACCACGTTCCAGTAATTATGGTTCCATACGTTCCGGTAATCATGATGGTAGTTATGATAACTTTGAATACAATGACACTTTAATGAGAATAGTAAATAGGAGCATAATTAATTCGGCAGAAAAATACAATATAAATCCGAACTTAATAAGAGCTGTTATAAAACAGGAATCTAATTTCAATCCATATGCAGTTTCAAAAGCCGGAGCCCAAGGTTTAATGCAGCTTATGCCTGAAACTTCAATGTATCTTGGGGTTTACGATCCCTGGAATATTGAAGCCAATATTGACGGAGGAACCAGATATCTAAAAGACATGCTTAAAACATTTAATGGCGATTTAAAGCTGGCTTTGGCTGCATATAACGCTGGTCCAAATGCTGTGAAAAAATATAATGGAATCCCTCCCTATGAAGAAACAAAGAATTATGTTGAAAAAGTATTAGAATACTATGAAAAGTACACAAAATAAGTTTCACAGCATATTTTTTAACACAATGCACATCAAACAATCCACATTATTCACACACTTATCCACAGCCTGCAATGTTTAAAACAAGCCTTTTGCATCTTATTTCCACAAAATACACAGAATATATTTCAACATTTTCCAACAGTATTCTTCATAAAAATAATAGTTTCAAAAGCCATTAAATGTAGATTTTAGTGGAAGTATTTTATTTAAAAAACAAGATAATTATCCACAGTTTATTTTTCCAGCTCAATTATTCCCCAGTCTTAAATTGGGAACAGCATTTAAATCCAAACCTGACCAGTTTCCTCTCCTGTACTGATAGTATGCTGAACAGGCTATCATTGCTGCATTGTCTGTACATAATATCTTATCAGGATAATACAGGCTAAACCCATGTATCTCAGCAGCTTCCTTCATTCGTTTTCTTAAGACAGAATTTGACGCTACTCCTCCGGCAAGAGCCACTTTTTTTAACTTTTTTGATTTTGCTGCAGTAATTGTATTATTTACCAACACCTCGGTAACAGCTTCCTGAAAGCTGGCAGAAACATCTTCAACAGAGTAGCTCTCACCTCTTTGTTCTAAGCTGTTTATATAGTTTAATACTGCTGTCTTAATTCCGCTGAAACTAAAGTCCAGGCTGCCATCATGAAAATACACTCTCGGGAAATTAATGGCTTTACTGTTTCCGTTTTTTGCAGCATTATCAATCAAAGGCCCACCTGGATATCCAAGACCAATCGCCCTTGCAACCTTGTCAAAAGCCTCTCCGGCAGCATCATCTCTGGTCTGTCCCAGTATCTCATAATTATAATAATCCTTTACATGTACAATATGGCTGTGTCCTCCTGAAACTACAAGGCAAATAAAAGGAGGTTCCAACTCGGGGTACTGAATATAATTGGCAGCAATATGCCCTTCGATATGATGGACCCCTATAAGAGGTTTATTTAATGAAAAAGCAAGCCCCTTTGCAGCTGACAGGCCCACCAGAAGAGCACCTACCAGTCCGGGGCCATAGGTTACTCCGATTGCATCAATATCCTTTAAACTAACACCTGCTTCACCAATAGCCTGATCAATGACAGGAATTATAGTTTCAACATGCTTTCTTGAGGCAATTTCCGGAACAACTCCTCCATATATCTTATGTAAGCTTATTTGTGACGATATTATATTTGAAAGAATCTTCCTTCCGCTTACAACAACCGAGGCAGATGTTTCATCGCAGCTGGTTTCAATTCCTAATATGCAAATATTTTCCATTATATCTACCTTCCCTTGATAAATATGCTGTTATCTTCTAAACACTAAATTTCATGGACTAAAAACTTAACATGTCTATAATAGACTTATTATTTACATCTTTCAAGAGAAAGTGCAAGAAAACACGAAATAAAAAAGCATGGAGTAATAATTTCTGTCCCCATGCCCAAATAAGAGAAATGCTAATGTACTTTTATATTAACAAATACAATTTTAAATAAAAATAGGCAATTAGTGCAAAAATATTCGGGGATTTTAGTCCTATAAATAGGTCCATAGTCCTATTTTTATCGAAGAAATTTGTTAATTTATATTTGTTTATGTTAATTTTTGTATTTATTTGTCTTTTTATACTCCTGATGCAGTTAACATGCTTACAGGACTGCTTTGCACGGTAATATTGCCTGTTTTGTCAAATTTTTCATTAAACACTATTTCCAAAATCTCCTGAATATCTTCAACTGGAATTACCTCTATTCCCGCGTCCTCAAACAATTCCTGCCAATTCTCCTTTGGAATGATAACTTTCTTTATACCGGCATTCTTGGCAGCTTCTATCTTTGCGGCAACTCCTCCCACTGGTTTTACTTTTCCACGTATAGATAGCTCTCCGGTCATGGCTATATCGCTTCTGACAGCTTTATTTTTGATAGCTGAATAAACTGCAACAGCAATTGCTACTCCTGCCGAAGGTCCGTCTATAGGCACACCACCTGGAAAGTTAAGGTGAATATCATATTTCTCGGTATCTACATTAAGATATTTCTTTAATACCGTTAGAACATTTTCAACAGATGCCTTGGCAGAACTTGTTCTTTTAAATTTATACCCTTTTCCGTCCATCTCCTCTTCTTCAACCATACCAGTAACCTTAATGGTGCCTTTTTTATCAGAAGATTCTATGGCAGATACCTCTATATCAATAACCATACCGGTGCATCCGCCTAATACAGCCAGTCCGTTCATGCATCCTACCTGTTCACCTGCACTAATTTTCTTTTCAATTCTTGGGCTATAATGTCCAAATTCTATAACCCATTCAATATCTTTCCGGTATACGGTATCTCTTTGTTCTACCTGAGCAATTCCTCCCGCTATCTGTACTATATTTACAGCATCCCTTCCATTCTGGGCATAACGGGCAATAAGCTCCTCTACACCATCCTCAACCTTGAATCCGCCCTTCTTTATAGCTTTTTTGGCTATCAGTGCAATCTCATCAGGACGCAAGGGTTTAAAATATATTTCCACACACCTGGACCTCAGAGCCGGAGGTATCTCATCTGAACTTCTTGTTGTGGCTCCAACCAGCCTGAAATCCGCAGGAAGTCCTTTCTGGAATATTTCATGTATATGTGGAGGAATATTTGTATCTTCTGAGCTATAATATGCACTTTCCAAAAATACTTTTCTGTCTTCTAATACTTTTAGAAGTTTGTTCATCTGAACCGGGTGAAGTTCTCCGATTTCGTCTATAAACAATATCCCTCCGTGGGCCTTTGTAACAGCTCCCGGCTTGGGCTGCGGTATTCCTGCAACTCCGTATGCACCTGCTCCCTGGTATATCGGATCATGGACAGAACCGATGAGAGGATCTGCTATACCTCTCTCATCAAACCTTAAGGTTGTGGCGTCCACTTCTACAAATTTTGATTCAGTTCTAAAAGGCGAAGTACTTGTACGTTTTGCTTCCTCCAGAACAACTCTTGCTGCAGCAGTTTTTCCCACTCCCGGAGGACCATAAATTATAACATGCTGTGGATTTGGGCCGCACAAGGCTGCTCTTAGGGCTCTTAAACCCTGTTCCTGGCCTACTATATCCTCAAGGGAAGTAGGTCTTGTTTTTTCAGCAAGAGGCTCTGTAAGCTTTATTTCTTTTAGTTTTCTAAGTTTTTCAAGCTCCTTTTTTGATTCTTTTTCAACTGCACTTTTATTTCCTTGCTGTGATTTAAGCAAATTAAGAAAATAAATGCCAATTACCAGTGAGAAAAAAAATTGTATAATAAAAAAGGTACTCGCTAGCATTTTATTCCCTCTCCAATCACTTCATAAATAATTAGTCCCATAATTAGTCCCTTTAAATTTGTAATTAGTCACTAGAAATTACTATTATTATTTGTAATGCTCGTATTTTTATCCCATTCTGGATGAATTCTATATAAAAATTATTACTAACCATTTTTATTAAAGAGAGTGCATAGAAATAGCAAAATAAATAGCGGATAATTTTGTAATTATCCGCCATCTTATCATATTTTGCATTCAAGTCTGCCTTATTTTATGAAACTGACTCTCTTTTTAATTTTGACCTTTTATTTGCTGTCTTTTTTAAAGGTTTTTTATTTTCATTAATAATTAGTTCCGGAGGCATATTTTTTTCTATGGTCTCTCTAGTTATAATACACTTTTCAACATTGGTCGCAGAAGGAATATCATACATAACATCAAGCAAAGTTTCCTCTAAAATCGCTCTTAGTCCTCTTGCGCCAGTATTTCTTTGAATAGCTTTATCCGCTATGGCATCTAAAGCATCATCAGTAACCTCAAGTATAGTATCATCCATTTCGAAAAGTTTCTGATACTGCTTTATTAATGCATTCTTAGGCTCAGTCAATATTTGTTTAAGAGCATTCTTATCTAAAGAGTGGAGCGTAACAATCACAGGAAGTCTACCTACAAATTCCGGAATCAAACCGTATTTTAACAAATCCTGAGGAAGTATATGCTTTAATATTTCTCCCATGTCTTTTTCTTTATTATTCTCAATTACAGCTCCAAACCCCATGGATTTTTTTCCGATTCTATTCTGAATAATTTTATCAATTCCATCAAAAGCTCCACCACAAATAAACAGAATATTTGTGGTGTCTATCTGTATGAACTCCTGGTGAGGATGTTTTCTTCCACCCTGAGGAGGCACAGATGCTATTGTACCCTCCAAAATCTTTAAGAGAGCCTGTTGTACACCTTCTCCGCTAACATCTCTTGTTATAGACGGATTCTCTGACTTTCTTGCAATTTTATCAATTTCATCTATATAGATGATACCTCTTTCTGCTCTTTCAATATCATAATCTGCGGCTTGGATGAGTTTAAGAAGTATATTTTCAACATCCTCACCCACATAACCTGCTTCAGTCAAAGCTGTAGCATCAGCGATTGCAAAAGGAACATTCAGTATTCTGGCCAAAGTTTGAGCTAGAAGAGTTTTACCGCTTCCTGTAGGTCCCAGCATAACAATATTGCTTTTCTGAAGCTCTACATCTCCAGCTCTAACTTTAGAATTTATCCTCTTATAGTGGTTATATACAGCCACCGATAAAATTTTCTTTGCAGTATCCTGTCCAATAACATACTGATCCAATATATTCCTTATATCCTTTGGTTTTGGTATCTCGCTAAAAGTAGTATCTGTCTTTGCATCTTCAAATTCCTCTTCTATTATTTCAGAGCAAAGTTCAATACACTCATCACAGATATACACGCCAGGTCCAGCCACAAGCCTCTTTACCTGTTCTTGGTTTTTGCCGCAAAAGGAGCATTTCACCTGCTTCTTTTCATCATATCTGGACATTTTTCCACCTCGTCTATCTTCTTCTTGTCATTACCTCATCAACAATACCATATCTTTTTGCTTCTTCTGCAGTCATAAAGAAATCTCTTTCAACATCCCTTGCTATTCTCTCCAGTGGTTGGCCTGTATTCTCGCTTAAGATCTTGTTCAGTTTATCCTTTATTCTAATCAGCCATTCAGTATGAATTTTTATATCTGTAGCCTGACCTCTGACTCCTCCTAATGGCTGATGTATCATTACTTCACTGTTAGGGAGGGCAAATCTTTTTCCTTTCGCCCCTGCAGCAAGTAAGAAAGCTCCCATACTTGCAGCCATACCAACACATATAGTTGAAACATCAGGCTTTACATACTGCATAGTGTCATATATAGCAAAACCTGCTGTAATTGAACCACCTGGGCTATTAATATATAGCTGGATATCCTTTTCAGGATCTTCAGCTTCTAAGAATAACATTTGAGCAACCACTAAACTTGCTGTAACATCATTTATTTCATCGCTTAGAACTATTATTCTATCCTTGAGTAATCTTGAGTAAATGTCATAAGAACGTTCACCACGATTAGTCTGTTCAACAACTATTGGCACAAGACTCATATAATCTACCTCCTTGCCATTTGCTTATAACTTATAATAAATTAACCAGTGTATAATATTCTTACCCAAGTACCATGGAAAATAAACCTTTTCCTAAATCAATTTTGCGCTACTCACTAGTAAGTCAATTGTCTTCCTTGTAATTAATTCGCTCTTTATATATTCTATATCATCAGGACTTAAATGTTTCTTAAAATCTTCAACACTTTGCTTGTAATTTTCTGAAAGCTGCTTGATTTCTTCTTCAACTTCTTCCTCAGAAACATTTATTTCCTCAGTTTTTTCTATTTTTTCCAAAACTAACTGTGTCTTGACTTCTTTTTCTGCTCTTTTAAGGAACTGATCCCTGAAGCTTTTCTCGTCAAGGCCCATTATTTCCAGGTATTTCCCTAAATCAAGTCCCTGATAGCGCAACCTGAGAGAAAAATCATAAATAAGGTAGTCAATATGCTTATCAAGCATAACCTGTGGTATATCTACTGTGGCATTGTCAACAACCTTAGAAACAACTTTATCTCTAATCTCATGTTCTGCTCTATGATTTGCTGCTTCAATAAGCTTCTTTCTCAAATCCTCTTTGTATTCAGCAAGAGTATCAAACTCACTTATATCCTTTGCAAATTCATCATCTATTTCAGGTAATTCCTTCACTTTTACCTCTTTTATCTTTACTTTAAATAGAGCTGGTTTTCCAGCCAGTTCTTTATGTCCATAATCCTCAGGGAATGAAACATTAACATCAACTTCATCACCTGTTTTGGCACCGATAAGCTGGTCCTCAAAACCGGGTATAAATTGGCCTGAACCGATAGTAAGGTTGAAATCTGTTCCTTTTCCTCCTTCAAAAGCTTTGCCGTCAATAAAACCTTCAAAATAAATTACTGCAATATCGCCCTTTTCAATTCCCCTGTCATCAACAGTTATTATTCTGGCATTTTTTTCAGCAACCATATTAAGTTCTTTTTCTACATCCTCATCAGTTACTACAACTTCTGGTTTTTCAACTTCTACCCCTTTATAAATGCCAAGTTCCACTTCCGGTTTCACAACTACTTTGGCAGTAAATATAAGGCTCTTTCCTTTTCCAATCTGCTTTATATCAATTTCAGGCCTGTCCACAGGATGTATATCATAATCCTTTATTGCCTGTTCATATGCTTTAGGGCAAACTATATTAATAGCATCTTCATACAAAACTTCTTCCCCATAATATCTTTCAACAATAGCTCTTGGTGCTTTTCCTCTTCTAAATCCAGGAACATTAAATTTTTTGGCATTTTTAATGTAAGATTTTTGCATCCCGTCATTAAATGTTTCTTCATCCACTTCTATTTCTAATTGTTTCACATTCTTTTCAAGATCTTCAACTTTAACGTTCATTTTTTACAATCCTCCATCCATATCCTATTGCATCCTAAATAAAATTATTATAAATTAGAATGTAAACTGATTCTTCTTAAACAGAAAAATTTCTATTCATGTATAATAATCAATTAATTATAGCATAACATATATAAAAATCCAATAAATAACCAAATAAAAATGCAATAAATGCACAAAAGAATAAGAAAATATTCTTTTCCCGAATTTTCAATACATGGTTAGCTAAATACACTACCTGCTTATTTCTATTGGCTTAAATCCCAAATAATCCGCAGAAATAAGACTATAGGATATACCTTCTATCGTTCCTTCAACGGCCTTCAGACAGCTTGCCCCGTGCAAATGTCCATAAACACATATTTCTACATTATTTTTCTTCATAATATCTATAAAATCAGATGGTTCTCCCTTACTGTTAAAGGGAGGAAAATGCAATACAACCATTATTTTTTCATTATCTTCTTTTTTTATGCTGGCAAGTGAAAGTTTCAACCTGTTGAGTTCCCTTTCATATATTTTTCTGTCCTGAGGTCCGAATTCTTCATCACCAGGGCAATTCCATCCTCTGGTGCCGCAAATAATAATATCTTCAACCTTTATACTGCTGTTCTGTAAAAACTTGATTGTATTAAAATCATTCTCATCTAAAAACTCACACAGTTTTTTCTGAGTAGTCCACCAATAATCATGATTTCCTTTAGTAATAATCTTATTACCGGGAAGGGAATTTATAAACTTAAAATCTTCATAGGCTTCTTTCAGGTATGTTGCCCAGGAAACATCCCCTGCTATAATGACATAATCATCATTTGCAACTGTCTCTTCCCAGAACATCTTTAATTTTTCCATGTAATCTTCCCATCTTGGCCCGAATATATCCATAGGTTTGTGGATACTCAAGGCAAGATGAAGATCTGAAATAGCATAAACAGCCACCTGAAAAAAGCCTCCTTAATACTCTTTAATAGGCCTTACCCCAGTAAACCATATGCTTTGCTGGTTTATTACAGCACAGGCATGTATCTGAGATTTTTTCTTGAACAAAAGGTATGCACCTGGCAGTAGCACCCGTTTTTTCTTTTACTTCATCCTCACAGGCTCTGTCCCCGCACCACATAGCTTTTACAAACCCTGGTGTGCTATCAAGTATATTTTTCAGCTCTTCAATATTAACTGCTGTATAAGTTTTCTTATCTCTTCTTTCCCTTGCTTTTTCAAGAAGATTTTTTTGTATATCTTTTAATAAACCAGCTACACTCTCCTCAAGTTTATCCATTGTAACAAAGATTTTTTCATGGGTATCTCTTCTTACCAAAACTACCTGATTCTTTTCTATATCTTTCGGACCCACTTCAAGCCGCACCGGTACGCCTTTCATCTCATATTCACTAAACTTCCAGCCCGGCATCTTGTCACTGTCATCAAGTTTTACTCTAACTACTTTTGAAAGCCTGTCTTTTATTTCATTTGCTTTTTCCAGCACACCTTCTTTATGTTGGGATATGGGCACAATAATTAACTGAATCGGGGCAACTTCAGGAGGAAGAACCAAACCTCTGTCATCACCATGTACCATAATTATTGCACCAATCAATCTTGTAGTCATTCCCCAGGAAGTTTGATGGACATACTTAAGCTGGTTATCAGCATCAGTATACTGGATATTGAAAACTCTTGCAAATCCGTCTCCAAAATTATGAGAGGTCCCTGTTTGTAAAGCTTTACCGTCATGCATCAGACTTTCTATTGTATAGGTTTCTTTTGCACCTGCAAATTTTTCCTTCTCTGTTTTCTGTCCTTTAATCACTGGTATAGCCAGTATTTCTTCACAAAAATCTGCATACACATTAAGCATTCTAATAGTTTCTTCCTGGGCTTCTTCTGCGGTTGCATGTGCTGTATGTCCTTCCTGCCATAAAAATTCGAGGGTTCTTAAGAAAGGACGAGTTGTCTTCTCCCAACGGACTACTGAACACCATTGATTGTACAGCTTTGGCAGATCCCTGTATGAATGTATAATATTTGCATAATGATCACAAAATAAGGTTTCTGATGTGGGACGCACACACAATCTTTCAGTCAGTTTTTCCTGTCCGCCATGGGTAACCCAGGCAACTTCCGGTGCAAAACCTTCAACATGATCCTTCTCTTTTTCAAGAAGACTTTCCGGAATAAACATTGGCATATATACATTTTCATGTCCTGTTGCCTTAAATCTTGCATCAAGGTTCTTCTGAATATTTTCCCAGATAGCATATCCATATGGACGTATTATCATACAGCCTCTTACACTTGAATAGTCAGCTAAATCTGCTTTCTTTACTACATCCGTATACCATTGGGCAAAATCAACATCCATGGAAGTTATTTCTTCAACTAATTTCTTATCCTTACCCATTTTCTCAACTCCTATTATTTATATTTAAATATTAATTAATTTACTATCCATCAAAAAAACCGTCCCACAAAAACATGGGACGGAGTTATCCGCGGTACCACCCAAATTGGTTTTAAACCCGGCTTTCTAAGCTTATAACGAAGCTCAAACGGCAGCCTCCTCAGCTGCTCCAACGGGGGTGGGAAGAAAAGCTTTGGTTCAGGAACCTCGCAGCTTCAAGTTCCATTCTCTTCGAACCCGGACTTTTCGCAGTCCCCTATATCGGCTTGATATTACACTTATTTTAATATAATATATATTTCAATCGGGTGTGTCAATACTTTAGCAACATGATTAGGAGGCATAGGACATGAAAGTGGGAATAGGCCAGGACAGCCATAGATTTGATTTTAATAATAAAGAAAAAGTACTTATACTTGGAGGAGTAGAATTCCCAGGTCATCCTCCCTTGTTAGGAAACAGCGATGCGGATGTTATTCTCCACTCACTTACTAATGCTGTGTCAGGAGTAACCTGTGTGAATATTTTAGGCAAGATTAGTGATGATATGTGTCTGGTAAAAGGAATAACAGACAGTAAAGTATATTTAAAGGAAGCAATTAAATATCTTGGAAATAGCAAGATTGTTCATGTGTCTATTGCCATAGAGTGCCTGACTCCTAAGATAAGCCCCAAAATATCTGAAATCAGAGAAAGCATTTCCAGAATAATGGGTATTTCTCCTGAAAGCATAGGGATAACAGCAACTACAGGTGAAGGTCTGACTCCTTTTGGCAGAGGTGAAGGTATACAGGTTTTTAGCTGTATTACTGTAGAATAATTAAGATTATATCAGCTTATTTTCAATAATAGCTTCCGCTAACAACAGGTCCTCCGCAGTTGTTATTTTAATGTTGTTATAGCTACCTCTTACAAGTTTTAACCTATATCCAAGTCTTTCCACCAACACTGCATCATCTGTTCCGTAGAAACCATCTTCAAAAGCCTTTTTATGCGCATCCAGAATTAAGTCATATTTAAAAGCCTGTGGTGTCTGTATCTGCCACAACTGGCTTCTGTCAGGAGTTTCTACCACAAATCCTGAAGAATCCGCCCTCTTGATAGTATCCTTTACCGGTACAGCTACACAAGCAGCCCCATATTCACAGGCAGCGTTTATACATTCAGCTATACTGCTTTCTCTGATAAAAGGCCTGGCTCCATCATGTATTAATACTATTTCAGCCCGGTTATAGACTTCTTTAAGGCCGTTTCTAACCGAGTCCTGGCGGGTGTTTCCACCTGTAACCATTGATTTGACCTTTGTAAAATCATACCTGTCCACAATTTCCTGCTTGCAATATATAAAATCGTCCTTATTAACAACTAATATTATTTCATCAATAAGATTGCAGTCCTGAAACACGCTTAATGTACGTGCCAAAAGAGGAATCTGGCATATTTCCACATATTGCTTATTAATATCCAAATTCATGCGGGTTCCTTTTCCGGCAGCCGCTATTATTGAGCTAACAAAGAAATTTCTTGTTTTCTTAGACCAAATAGCCATCTTTATGCCTACATTGCCCTTTCATCACTTAATTTAGGTTTTGCAAAAATCATTCTTCCTGCAGCAGTCTGGAGAACACTTGTTACAGTAACATTTACATTTTCTCCTATAAACCTTCTTCCTCCATCAATAACAATCATTGTTCCATCATCCAGATAGCCTATTCCTTGCCCGTTTTCTTTTCCATCCTTAATAACCTGGATTGTCATTTCTTCACCCGGAAGTGCAATAGGTTTAACTGCATTTGAAAGCTCATTAATATTGAGGACCTGAACTCCTTTGAAACTGGCTACTTTATTAAGATTGTAGTCTATTGTGACCACCTTGCCGCCTACTTTTTTCGCCAGGTTTAACAATTCACTGTCTACCTCTCCTCCTTCAGGAACTCCAACATCCTCTATCCTGACCGGATGTTTCAACTCTTTCTGTATCATATTCAAGACGTCAAGCCCTCTTCTGCCCCGGTTTCTCTTCAATGTGTCCGAAGAATCAGCTATATGTCTCAATTCCTCCAATACAAAGCTCGGAACTATAAGCTCTCCTTCAATAAAGCCGCTCCTTAGAATATCTACTATCCTTCCGTCAATTATCACACTAGTATCTAAAATTTTAGCATCTGAAGATGTTTTCGATAATTTATTATTAAACTTTGAAAAAAATATTCCATTTTGAATTTCATGTTTCTTTGAGAATACTATTGCGATACCAAGGCATCCAAAAATAACGTTGACTGAAATTGATATGGGAAGTCCTATTATTTCAATTCTATTGAATGGTATAGTGATCAGATTCGCTACTATCAAACCAATTATAAGTCCTATTACTCCAATAATCAGTTCATACAGGGTAATATTCTGTATAGAATCCTCCAGTTTGTCCAGGATTTCAATAAGTGTACATATTATCTTATTGGCAGCAGTATAAAATAAAATACCCGCTAAAACTGAAATAATAATAAATAAAAATAATTCCAAACTGTCTGCCAAAGCCAGATTCAGATTATCAAAAATTGTCTTGCTTATAGTAAATCCTGTAATAGCGCCTACAAGGGTAAAGGAAATTTTCATAACCTTGTTTAACACGGTATCTACTCCCTTATAACAAGATTTATAACAGACTTTTGCGTTTAAGATCTTTTGTGTTTAAGATTTCGTGATACTTTACACATCATTAAGATCAAATATTCAAGACTATCCTTCAAAACATTGATTGATTTTCACCTCAATGGTATCCTGATCAAGGCCTTTTGCTAGAACCAGTTCACTAATAAGAATCTGTTTTGCACTATTTAACATTTTCTTTTCCCCGGTAGATAACCCTTTTTCTTTCTCCCTAAGTATTAGTGTTCTGACTACATCTGCAACTTCAAATATATTACCGCTTTTAATTTTCAGCATATTTTCCCGGTACCTTTTATTCCAATTGCTTGTACAATTTTTTTGCTGGTCAAGCAAAATATCAAATACCTTATCCGCATCCTGATTGCTTATAACTTCTCTGATACCTATCTCCCGGCTATTCTGAATTGGTATCAGTACTTTCATTTCACCTATGGGCATTCTTACAACATAATAACTTTGTTTTTGCCCAAGTATCTCTTTTTCTTCAATTGACTCAATAATCCCTGCTCCGTGCATAGGATATACAATTTTATCTCCTATATGAAACATACTATCCTCCGCGGTAAATCAAATAGCCCAGGCAAAATAAGTGTACAAAAAAATTAAAATATAATATACTTGAATAAGGACTGCATGTCTAAGTATACTATAAATATGCATAATTGTCAAAATTAAATATTCTACCACTTAACAAACGCATATGTCAATGATTATTTTTTCCTTAATTTTTGCCCTTTTAATTCTGCCTTTAGCTTTTTAACTCGCTAATTATGCCGTATTTCATTTGACAAAGGCCATAAAAAAGACTTATAATAAACTTACTAATACATGGTATCCAATATATCTTGCTGAGGAGTGAAAACATTGAAGGACATGATAATGGATGAGTTCCAGTATTCAATTTCCGAACTTCTTAACCGCAACAAAAGTATTTTGGATCTGATTACCAAATTTCAAGATTCTAATTCCAGAATTAACCGTTCCATCATCAAAGCAGTCACTCATTGCGGCTGTTTAAAAATAAACGCAAAAAAACAAGAGTTTTCCGAAAATGCCAGTCTTGAAGAAATGAAAAACCTTTTATCTACCCACCTTGAAGGTAGTCTTTGCGAAAACTGCCGTGATTTTATAGAAAAAGAAATTGGGAGAAGCATGTTTTATCTTGCTTCCATATGCAATACTCTTGATCTTAATCTGTATGATATTCTTATAAAAGAACATGAAAACCTAAAACTGCTTGGTAAGTACAATCTAAGGTAAAACCAGTTCCAGAGCTTCCTGGACATTTTTTACGTAATAAATATTAGTGCCGGGCTCTTTCTTGATTTGATTTGCAGAGTTAAAGTTCCCCAAGGGAACAACGCAGTTCCTAAACCCTAAACGAAGAGCCTCAAGAATTCTTTTATCTATCTGGCTTATTGCGCGTACTTCACCAGTTAGTCCTACTTCACCCATTATTACAGTAGAACTTTCAACCGACACATTTCTGAAACTGGAAGCAATAGCACATATTATTCCGAGATCACAGGCAGGCTCGTCCAGTCTTATTCCTCCTACCACATTTACGTAGGCATCATGATTATATAACTGAAATCCTACTCTTTTTTCAAGAACCGCCATTAACATATTTATTCTGTTCTGATCAAGGCCGGTAGCCATTCTTCTGGGCATTCCGAAATTGCTTTCACATACAAGTGCCTGAATCTCTATAAGCATAGGTCTTGTGCCTTCAAGGCTTGATACAACAACAGATCCCGGAACATCTTCCTGTTTTCCGGAAAGCATAGCCAATGAAGGGTTTTCTATCTCTGCCAGGCCAGAATCTCTCATTTCAAACAGGCCGATTTCATTGGTAGAGCCAAATCTGTTTTTTACAGCTCTAAGCAGCCTATAACTCATATGCCTCTCACCTTCAAAGTACAGAACTGTATCCACCATATGCTCAAGTACCCTGGGGCCGGCTATCGCTCCTTCCTTAGTCACATGACCTATAATAATAATAGTAGTTCCGGTGCTTTTGGCAAGTCTCATGAGACCTGAGGTTGCTTCTCTTACCTGGCTTATGCTCCCAGGAGCCGAGGTAAGCTGTTCATTGTATATTGTTTGAATTGAATCTATTATTACAAGTCCGGGCTTATGACTTTCTACCAACTTTTCTATAGAATGGAATCCTGTTTCTGAAATAAGCAGAAGTTGAGATCTATTGATACCCAATCTGTCAGCTCTGATTTTTATCTGTTTGATAGATTCTTCACCAGAAATATATATAATATCTTTATCAAAGTCTATGCTTTGGCAAATCTGGAGCATAAGAGTGGATTTCCCTATTCCCGGATCTCCTCCCACAAGTATCAGAGAACCTTTCACAATACCTCCGCCCAGTACCCGGTCCATTTCTTTTATTCCTGTGGAAAAACGTTCTTCATTGACTATCCGGACATCATTTATTCTGACAGGTTTTGCATCACTGACAAATGTCTGCAAGCTTTTTGCAGCATCTGACCTGACCTCCTCAATCAAAGTATTCCATTGGTTACAAGAAGGACATTTCCCAAGCCACCCGGATGTCTCATATCCACACTCATGGCAGACATAAACAGATTTTAACTTTGCCACAACTTTAACTCCTCTCCATCTATAAGTTCCATAAGCACCAGTATAAACATAGCATGAGACCATGTCAGCGGAATAACCCAGGAAGGCCTTCCACTTTCCCTGTCAACCTGCTCAGGCAGAAAGCCCATTTCAGTACAGGATTTCACCGCCCAATCGAAGTAGTACTTCGCCTTTTTGTATTGTTTTATTTTTGCATAATAAAGAGCAATCCATAAAGTTGCAATTACCCATGGATTTCCTCCAATATAATTGTCTTCTTCATATCTTTTGATTCCTTTTGTGGGATACGAAGTAAGTCTCTCTTCTATTCTCCTGACAGTGCTCTTAATTTTGAGATCATTTACATCATATACCCCAAAAGGTACTGCCAACCCAATGAGGCTTATATCAGCTTTGTTATCCGTCAGGGTTACATCTCTTTTATATCCTTTTTGATTAACCTGAATCACCTTTGTTTCGTTTCCGGGCTCATATCCCCAGGGATTTAGCTTTGTTAATATACTTCTTAGAAATATACCTTTATCTTCGCTCCATAGATTTTTATCAATAGAATTCCTTAACTCTTCAGCCGCCTTTTTCCATTTTTCTATATTATTTCCCGGGATACTAAGAATCTCTGCAACCTCAGCCCCTGCACAAATACCTGCATATACTGCCGCAGAAGAGTATGCGTGGACACCAAACCTTTCTTCCCACAGATCATAGCTGGGTCCTGGAAGACCTGTGCTTTTATCTAAAAATTTAATTAAGAATTCAACACCTTTTTTTACGTTATTCCACATATTTGTTAGAAAAGCTGCGTCACCAGTCTGTAAATAATGCTGTAATATGCCCCAAATAATAGTGCCTGTTTCATCTATTTGCAATCCCCATGAGGGTGCCAGATTACCATCCATAAAATACCTTTGGCTCCATGATCCGTCATCTTCCTGTGTATTTGCAGTCCATTCATAGAATTTGTCCACCATTTCTTTTAATCCGCATTTATCCAGGGCGCTGGCGATAAAGCCTGCATCTCTTCCCCAACAGTATGCATACCTCCCACATTTGGTAAAATGCTCATCAATTTCTGCAGAAGCTAAAATTCCACCTGTCCTGCTGTCAGCCATAAGCCTGAAAACCAGAAGAGATCGTTTATATAACCGGTCTATACTTTCTATACCGGTACAGATTTGCCTTGCACTTTTCAGATAGTCATGCCAGTATCTTACAGTATCATTATATTCATGATTTATATTGGAACTTTTTATATGTCTTGTAATAGTTTTAACACTTTTAAGTGTGCTTGCAGCACATATAAAAATAATAATCTTCTTTTTTTCTCTTGGTTTAAATTTACCAAGTTCCCACATCATGGCTCCTTCCGGCACCATTCCTATGCTGTCATAACCTTTCAGCACCCCATTCCCGGCATTTTCATAAGCATTATTCCCTAATTGGAATTGCCAGACAATCCGATCTGCAGAAATAGATATATAATGTCCATGATTATAATGAATCAGAGCATCGCAATCAAAATCAAACAGTGTACTCCTCAAGTCATAAACAGTGCTTGTGGCAGAAGAATAAAGGATAAACGCCAGATTGACTTCATGTATTCCGGTATTTTCTATCTCATATTCTCTGATTATAATATCTCTGTTAATTAGTGCATAGTCATATTGAAGCACTTTGAGATTATTCCGGCCGTCCTTATGCAAAGTACGTACAATATTAGTGTCTTCCACATAGCTCTGGCTGTGATCCCAGTTTGTTTCGTGAAGCCATGTGGTACTTTGCCGGTCAATAAAAAAAATCCCGGTATACATATTTTCTATATGCTGTTGATAATCAATATTAGGCCAAAAAAATCTTATTAATTCACCCTTGTCTGTCAAACATGCCAATAACCGTGAATTGCCAATTATAGCGTTATTAAGATAGGATTTCGCCATTAAACATTACTCCTGTGTCCTTAATAGTTAAGGAATAATTATTAAGGATATTATACCATATTCCTTATATTTATTATTCAATCATAAAACTTTGAAGTGAATTTAAGAAAAAAGGTTACATTATTTCCAGGTTGCTAATATTTTTAAGTATTAAGCACACAATAATATAAGACTTTTTTAGACTTTTTATGTTCGGAGGATTAAAATGCTTTCGGAATTTGAAAATACTGTTTATAGCATATCTCAAGTGATACAGGTTCTTGTATTTGTAGGAGGTTGTTATTTTTTTAGTATATCTATATTTGGATTAATCATGGACAGGGAAAACAGCATAACTCAACACAAACCAACAAAAAAGTTTGCTCTCGTTATTGCAGCACATAACGAGGAATTAGTTATAGCCCATATCATCGAAAGTTTACTGAGACAAAACTATCCTCGTAATTTATATGATATATATGTAGTAGCAGACAATTGTACTGACAATACCGCAAATATTGCCAGGAATCATGGAGCATTAGTTTTTACAAGGATAAATAACCAGGAAAGAGGAAAAGGTTATGCTTTAGAATGGATGTTCAGCAAATTGCTTTCTATGGAAAATAAATACGATGCCATATGCGTTTTCGATGCCGATAATCTGGTTTCCTCTAATTTTCTTGCTGAAATGAACAATCTGTTATGTGAAGGCCATAAAGTTATACAAGGTTATCTTGACAGCAAGAATCCATACGACTCCTGGATAACAATTTCCTATTCCATAGCTTTCTGGCTGTCAAATCGAATATTCCAGCTTCCCAGGTATAATCTTGGTCTTAGCTGCAGTTTATGCGGAACGGGTTTTTGTGTGGACACAGAAGTTCTTCGAAAGATAGGTTGGGGTTCCACCTGCCTGACAGAAGATTTAGAATTTACTATGAAGCTTGCATTAAGTGGAATTAAAATAGCCTGGGCACATAATGCTGTTGTTTATGATGAAAAACCTTTAACTCTTAAACAGTCATGGAAACAAAGAAAACGCTGGATGCAGGGACACGCAGATTGTGCCATTCGCTTTGTAGCTCCTCTTTTAAAAAGAGCTTTTACAAAAGGAGATCTTACTTCCTTTGATTGCGCGTTATACTTATTTCAGCCTATAAGGTTCCTGCTGATCGGAATTATGACTGTTATGATGTGGGTTCAAACAATATATGTTAATTCTCCCTTCTTTAATATAAAAAGCTTTTTCCCTGATTTTATATGGCAAATATATGTTATTCTGCAATTTTTTTATGGCCCTTTTATTATTCTTTTAGAAAAGAAATTTAAAATGGAAACAATGATCGGGTTTATCATATATCCTTTTTATTGCCTTACTTGGTTACCCATCACCATACAAGGCTTTTTAAGCAAGGACAATAAAATATGGACTCATACCATGCATACCAGAACAATCAGGATAAGTGAGCTGGAGGAAGCAAGGTGAGGAAAAGGAAGCACAGGGGAAGCACAGGGACGGTTCTTTTGCTTCCAAGGCAAGCCTTTGGAAGCAAAAGAACCGTCCCTGTGCTTCCGAGGGGTGTCACCATACCTTAAAACCTTTTTACAGCAGTTTCCTTCTTTTTTACTACCAAATTATCATCCTGTAAATCAATTACTGCATGGTCTCCGGTCTTGATTTTACCTTCGAGCATTTCTTCTGCAAGCCGGTCCTCTATCATTGTTTGAATTGCACGTCTCAAAGGCCTTGCACCATATATTTGATCGAAACCTTTGGAAGCGACAAATAATTTTGCTTTTTCTGTAACTTCAAGAGAAATAGCGTTTTGCTGAAGTCTCTTAATCAGGTTGTCAATCATAATATCTGCTATTTTTCTGACATGTTCTTCTTCAAGCGGATGGAATACAATTATTTCATCAACTCTGTTAAGAAACTCAGGTCTAAAAGTTTTTTTCAGTTCACTTGTTACATTTGCTTTCATTTCCTCATAGTCTTTCGCTCTTGTATCTCCTACAGGAGAAAAACCGAGGCGTTTGGGCTCAGTAATCAATCTGGCACCCACATTGGAAGTCATTATTAATATGGTATTCCTAAAGTCCACCGTTCTTCCTTGAGAATCTGTTAGTCTTCCGTCTTCCAATATCTGAAGTAGAATATTGAATACATCCGGATGGGCTTTCTCTATTTCATCAAACAGCACTACAGAATAAGGCTTTCTTCTTACTTTCTCAGTAAGCTGGCCTCCTTCTTCATATCCTACATATCCCGGTGGTGATCCTATAAGCCTTGAAACGGTATGCTTTTCCATATACTCAGACATATCAATTCTTATCATGGCTTTTTCGTCGCCAAACATGGCTTCTGCCAGTGCTTTGCTTAATTCTGTCTTTCCTACCCCTGTAGGCCCAAGGAAAATAAAAGATCCAACCGGGCGCTTAGGATCTTTTAATCCTACCCGTCCTCTTCTTATTGCTCTTGCTACAGCTTTAACCGCCTCGTCCTGGCCTACCACTCTTTTATGAAGAACTTCCTCCATGTTTACAAGGCGCTCAGCTTCTTCCTGTGCCAGTTTCTTTACGGGAATACCCGTCCAACTTGATACCACTTCAGCTATTTCTTCCTCAGTTACAGTGTTTGTTGTGGTCTGGTTTCTCTGACTCCAGCTATTCCTCTTTCTTTCAAGTTCCTCTCTTAGAGCCTTCTCCTGATCTCTTAATCTGGCAGCCTTTTCAAACTCCTGACATCTTACTGCTTCTTCTTTTTCCTTGCTGCATTTTTCAACCCTCTCTTCCAGGTCTTTTAAATCCGGAGGAGCTGTAAAAGATTTAAGCCTTAACCTTGAAGCTGCTTCATCAATTAAGTCAATAGCTTTATCAGGGAGAAACCTGTCTGTTATATATCTGTCTGAAAGCCTAACAGCAGCTTCAATAGCACTATCGGATATTTTTACTCTGTGGTGAGCTTCATATTTATCTCTGATTCCTTTGAGTATCTCAATAGTTTCTTCCTTTGTAGGTTCGCCTACTGTAATGGGCTGGAACCTTCTTTCCAGGGCAGCATCTTTTTCCACATGCTTTCTGTATTCATCCAGAGTAGTTGCACCTATAACCTGAATCTCTCCCCTGGCAAGCGCGGGTTTTAATATATTTGCTGCATCTATAGCTCCTTCAGCTGCTCCCGCTCCTATGATAGTATGCATTTCGTCTATAAATAATATTACATTTCCTGCTTTTCTTATCTCATCCATAGCTTTTTTAAGCCGTTCTTCAAACTCTCCCCTGTATTTGGCACCTGCCACCATTGCGGAAAGGTCAAGAGTTACCACTCTCTTGTCTTTTATAGTTTCAGGCACATTACCTTCAATAATTTTTTGGGCCAAGCCTTCTACTATTGCGGTTTTTCCTACACCTGGCTCTCCTATGAGACACGGGTTATTCTTTGTTCTTCTGCTCAATATCTGAATAACTCTCTCTATTTCTTTATCACGCCCGATAATCGGATCAAATTTGCCATCCCTGGCCATTTCAGTTAAATCTCTGCCAAACTGCATAAGAGTGGGTGTGCTTGAACTTCCCTTATATTGTCTTGATAATCCCTCTGATGCAGAAGGACCAAAGCTATTATTTAACAGCTTCATTATCTCATTTATCAGTTTCTGAGGGTCTACTCCCAGATCCATCAGAATTCTTACTGCAACACTTTCTCCTTCTCTCATTATTCCAATGAGAAGATGTTCTGTTCCGATAAAACTATGCCCTAATCTCCTGGCTTCAAGGAGACTTAATTCCAGCACCCTTTTTGTTCTTGGTGTAAAACCAAGGGGCTGTTCAACTTTCTCTGTCCCTCTTCCAATCAATTCTTCAATTTCTTTTATTATTTTTTCTTCATTTACTCCTTGACTTGCTAATACTCTTGCTGCTATTCCCGTACCTTCTTTTACAAGCCCTAGTAATAAATGTTCTGTTCCTACATAATTATGGCCTAATGCTGCTGCACTTTCCTGCGAAATATTAATAGCCCTTTCGGCCTTCTCTGTAAATCTTCCGTACATTATTCATCACTCCAATCCTGCCAGTTTATTTCTAATTATTTCTGCCCGCTTAACATCTCTTTCATCAGGGCCTAGCGCACTTCCAACACCTTTCTGCAGAATAGCCGGCTGAATTATTACCATTACCTCATTTAATGTTTTTATATCGATATTTTTAATTATTCCCAAACTCACACCCAGTCTAACATCAGAAAGAAGTTTCAGACTTTCTTCTGCTGAAATTACCCGTGCATTTGTTAAAATACCTAAAGAACGGAATACCCTGTCTTCTGTTTTAAGAGGATTTTGTTTATAAAGTTCATTTCTCACGTTTCTTTCCTGCTCAATAATCTGAGTGATAATATTTGAAATTCCGGCTATTATATCATCTTCAGTCAGACCTAAAGTAGCCTGATTTGATATTTGAAATATGTTTCCGGTAGCCTCCGAGTGCTCTCCATACAAACCTCTAACCGCCATTCCAAGTTTTCCGCAGGCTTCAAGCACATTTCTGATATATCCTGAAATGGTAAGAGCCGGAAGATGCAGCATAAATGATGCTCTCATTCCGGTACCAATGTTTGTAGGACAACATGTTAAGTACCCATACCTGTCATTGAAAGCAAAATCTATTTTTTCCTCAAGGGCTGAATCTATCATCATACATGTTTCTTTTGCCTCATTTATCTGCATACCCGGAAGCAAACTTTGAATCCTGAGGTGGTCCTCTTCATTAATCATTACACTTATAATTTCATCTTTGCTTATTATTGCACCGCAAACTGCCTGCTTTTCTGCCATTTCAGGACTTATCAGATGTTTTTCCACCAAAGTCTGTCTTTCTATAGAATTTAATTGTTGCATGTCATAAAATTTCAGGCCTTTATCAGCAAACAATTTATTATATAATAAAGCATTTTTTACTTTTTCAATAACTTCCCTGCTTTGTTCAGCTGTTATTTTTACCGGGAAAGGGTAATCCTTAATATTTCGTGCCAGCCTGACTCTGCTACTTATTACTACATCATTTTCAGGTCCTTTTTCAAGATACCAGCTTCTCATATTCCCGCCTCCTCAGTATTACATGCTGCTCTCCAGAAATTTTATCCTGTCCCTGATGCTGGCAGCTTTTTCATATTCCTCATTCTGAATTGCAATTGACAGTTGTTCTCTTAGCTTTTCTATTTCTTTAGTTTTCTCGATACCTTTCGCAAATTTCTTAGGTACCTTCCCATTATGCTTGACATTACCGTGAAGCCTGTTCATCAATGGTCTCAGATTATCTTCAAATGCCTTGTAACAATTACTGCATCCAAACTTGCCTGTTTTTTGGAATTGCTGAAAACTCAAACCACACCTCTCACAGACTGCATCCATTGGCATGGTAGAAGTAAATGGGGCATTGTTATGATATCCTAAAAGCCCCGCAAAAAACTCACCTATATTAAATGGATTTATGCTGAAACCAAAATTAACCTGGCCTTTTTCCTTCGCACATTGTTCACATAAAAAAGCTTCTACTTTTGTATTATTAATAATCTTTGTAAAATGTACCGTGGCTGCCCTTTTTTGGCAATTCTGGCAAAGCACCGATTCCTCACCCTTTCATATACTACTATATAATTCTATGCAAAATCTCATGGAAATCTATTTATAAATTCCGGGTTATATACTTATACAAGCAAGCTCATCAGCATATTCTTTAATATACCTGCCCTTAAAACGTCTCTTTCAGGGAGAGGAATATTGCCCAAAACCTTGTCACTGGTAGCTGCTTTCAGCAATAACCCTTCTCTTTCCATTAATACATTGTAGTCTATAAAATTATTAATAAATATTTCCGCTGTTTGCTGAGAAATACTGTCACCCATTGAAGTCACTATATGCATAAGGTATTTGGCTGGAGCATTATTTGAAATGTTCACCCTTCTGATTCTGATATATCCTCCTCCGCCGCGTCTGCTTTCAACATAGTATCCATTCTCAACATTAAACCTCGTATCCAAAACATAATTTATCTGAGACGGTACACAATTAAATTGATTTGCCAGTTCATTTCTCTGTATTTCCACTACACCGTCTGCGCTGGCAATAAGTTCTTTTAAAAAAGATTCAATAATATCACTTAATCTAGCCACTATCTCACCTCTTTTACCAAGTAGTATTTATATTTATAATAAAGATTACTGATTTTGACTATCTTTGACTATCAATGATATTATAAAATACTTTGCATTTTATTTCAAGAAATTTTTAGCTTTATATTTCTCTTAAATTAATATTCATTATTGTATCCACTTGGAAATCTTGTATGCAATGATACTATTTTTTATTCTTCACTATTAATTTTTTCATTTTTGCTTTTGTTGTTAAATCTGTTTTTGTTGATTTTTTTGAAAATGGTAAACGCGATTAACAGAAAAATACCTAAAAGTATTAGAACCGGAAGTATTTGAACCAGCAGGATAAGCAAATCCCCGCAGAATGAAACAACACCTCTTACGCTGTCCAGAAAACTATCACGAAGCCTTTGACCGTAAGTTCTTGGCTGTTTATTAACATTACCTGCATATGGATTTTTTTCATACATATTAATTGTTATAGTAGATAATTCTGTCAGTTCGCTAAGTTTTCTAAGATTACCTGTTAATCCTTCTATTTCATGTCTGATATCCGTCAATCTGCTTTCAGTTTTAAATATAGTGTCAGGGTCTTCCAATTTCTTTAAATATTCTTCAAGCCTTTGTTCTTCAAATCGTAAAAGTCTTAATCTTGATTCTATATCAAAATATCTTTCTGTTACATCTTCAGTTCCTATATTTTCCCCTATAACCAGTCCTATTCCTTTAATATCGTTTATAACTTTGTCAAATTTATCTTTGTCCACCCTTATAATAATAGTGCCGCTTTTTATAAGTTTAACTTCAGAATTTACATAGAATTTTTCTGTATTTATATTTGACTCTTGCACATAACCTATTCCAAGTATAAAGGTGTTGATCTGACTTTGCGCCCGGTCAAAATTTTCAACTTCAACCGTAATATTAGCTTTACGTATTATTTTTCTTTCAGCCAATATTGCGTTGCTTACCAATTGACGTACATCGCTGCCTCCTCCAGTAATAGCTGTTGCATCGTCTGCCACGGTTTTTTCTCCTGAGTTGGCAGAACCTGATACTTCTTTTGTTTCTGAGGGTTTTTCTGAAACTCCATCAAATTCTGTATTTACAACAGGTCCCTTGCTGGTTGCAGTAGCCTGAATGCCTGCTCCTTCTGATGGTGCAACAGATTTGGCAGAATCAGATTTTTTCCCTGAGGAACATCCAAAGAGTAGTGATACTGTCAGCATAAGAGAAATAAGCAGGGGAAGTAATCTTTTTTTCATTTTATATCCTCCTTGTAATAGAAAACTTATGGCATTGGAACCAATAAACCTATTGCAGTGCAATAATAGAATTTTCTGGCTATAGTGAACTTTCTTGCTATTTTTTTGTTATAAATTAAGACGTAACAGGAGGATATAAGTTCCAGCCAGTGTAAATAAGCATAAAAAAACAGCGGATAACCTTATGATCATCCGCATTAACAGTGTATCAAGTATCAACTTTTATATAATGTTAATTATAATGTTAATTAATCTTCATCCTCTTCTGTCATTTCTTTCTTAGCCTCATCAATTACCTTCTGGGCAATCATAGGAGGTACTTCCTCATATCTTTCAAACTTTTGTGTAAAATACCCTCTGCCCTGGGTCATTGATCTTAAATCATTTGCATACTTAAACATTTCTGCCATAGGTACTTCAGCAACAACTTGCTGAATTCCGTCACCCATTGGGTTCATACCTAATATTCTTCCTCTCTTCTTGTTAAGGTCGCCAATAATATCACCCATGTAATTATCAGGTATGAAAACTTCAACATGGAGTATGGGCTCAAGCAATACTGGAGATGCAGTTGGCAGTCCTTTCTTATAAGCAAGTTTGGCAGCAATTTTAAACGCCATTTCAGATGAGTCAACATCATGATAGGATCCATCAACCAAGGTTGCCTTAAGATTAACTACAGGATAACCTGCAAGTACACCTTTGGTTATAGCTTCCCTCAAACCCTTCTCGACAGCAGGGAAGTACTGTTTTGGAACGGCACCACCAAAAATCTTTTCTTCAAATGTAAGGTCTTCAGTTTCGCCAGGCTCAAATTCAATCCAAACATGGCCATACTGACCATGACCACCGGTTTGCTTTTTATGCTTTCCTTCTACCTTAACTTTCTTTCTAATAGTTTCTCTATAAGGAACTTTAGGATCAGCAAGGTTAACAGATACTCCAAATTTAGACTTTAACTTGCTGATAATAACGTCTAGATGCTGGTCACCTACTCCTGAGATAAGCAGCTGTTTAGTTTCTGAGTTCATTTCTACCTTGAATGTTGCATCTTCATCTTGCAACTTCTGCAAGCCAGCGCTGATTTTTTCTTCGTCACCCTTTGCAACTGCTTCTATTGCCAGTGTAAGAGCTGGTGCTGGGAATTTAATCTTTTCCAGAACTACCGGATTGGATTGAGCGCACAGAGTATCATTGGTATTAGTAAACTGCAGTTTTGCAACAGCCCCAATATCACCTGCAATTAGTTTATCTACAGGTATTTGTTTCTTACCTCTTAGCATAAATATCTGTGCAATCTTTTCATTCTTTTCAGTTGATGAATTATAAACTACTGAATCAGATTTCATGGTTCCAGAATAAACTCTGAACAATGTAATTTTACCTACAAAGGGGTCTGCTATAGTCTTAAATACGAGAGCAGATAAAGACTCTTCAGGATCTGTCTTTAATTCAACAGTCTCATCATTTCCTGGTTTCTTTGCCTTAATTGTGGATTTATAATCCGGAGCCGGCATATACTCAATTATTGCATCCATTAACAGCTGTACTCCGCTATTATTTATTGCGGAACCGCACAACACAGGAACGATATCTCCGTTTATAATTCCATTCCTTAATCCTTTCTTAATCTCATCTGCAGTAAATTCTTCCCCTTCAAAGAATTTTTCCATAAGTTCTTCGTCTGTTTCTGCAACTGCTTCCTTCAGGGCTTCTCTTAATTCACTTGCTCTTCCACTTAATGCGGAGGGGATATCCATATCTACAACTTTGTCTTTTTCAAATTTTTTAGCATTCATATTAACTATATCTACAACACCTGTAAATTTACCACCCTCCATAATGGGGAGCTGAAAAGCAATTACTTTATTACCATACTTTTCAACCAGTTGATTAAAGGCTTCATCAAAGTTTGCGTTTTCTTCGTCAATTTTGCTGATAAAGAACATTTTGGGAATCCCCTGTTCTTCTGCATAAGCCCAGGACTTCTCAGTTCCAACCTGGAGTCCTCCTTTTGCAGCTACAAGTATTACTGCACCTTCTGCAACCCTTACGCCTTGTTTAACTTCTCCTACAAAATCAAAGTATCCTGGTGTGTCGATTACATTAATCTTATGGTTTTTCCATTCACAGGGAGCTATTGCTGTGTTGATAGAAATTTTTCTTTTAATTTCTTCAGGATCAAAGTCAGTAGTTGTATTTCCATCTACTACTTTTCCAAACCTATCAAGCACTCCTGTATTATACAACATCGCTTCTGCAAGAGTAGTTTTACCTGCTCCTCCATGGGACATTAAACAAATGTTGCGAAGGTTTTTCATGGAATATTCTTTCATAATAATTCCCCCTATTTTATATTGTAAAATGTTAGATCCAAATTAAAAACAGCTTGCAATATTATATCACAAAAAATTCAACTGTAGAGTAATTATTTCACTTTTAAGTGATATTACTACTATTATAACCAATATAGGACAAACATTAAACTAAAACCTTAACAAAAATAATAGATAAATAAATATTAATAAAGCAAAATCACTATAACGTTATGCAATTAACTGCAGCGTTATAATATACTGAATATTAAATACCTAAATACTATTATTGAGTACAATTATTGACATTTAAACATTATCATTGTACATTAATTCTATGTAGCATGGCAATATGGTTAATAGTATTTGAAAGGACATATATGCAAAATATACTAAGTAGATCATATATGAAGAAAGGAAGTATGGAGTATGATTATTGTAATGAAACCTGATTCAAAAGAGTCTGATATAAAACAAATCACTGATCTTCTTGAATCCTTAGGTTTGGGAGTTCATTTATCAAAAGGTGTTCACAGGACAATTATAGGAGTTATTGGTGATAAAAGTCCTTTAAAAAACATTCCGCTTGAGCTAATGCCTGGTGTGGATAAGCTTGTTCCAATTATGGAGTCCTATAAACTGGTAAGCAGGACTTTTAAGCAGGAAAACACTATTATTGACATTGAAGGTGTAAAAATCGGCGGTAATGAATTGGTTATTATGGCTGGTCCCTGCGCTGTTGAAAGTAGAGATCAGATTTTTACAGCTGCAATGGCAGTTAAAAAATCCGGCGCCCAGTTTTTAAGAGGAGGCACCTTTAAGCCCAGAACTTCGCCCTACTCTTTTCAAGGGCTTGAAGAAGAAGGCTTAAAACTTTTAAAAGAAGCCGGAGAAGCAGCAGGGTTATTAACCATCAGCGAAGTAACCAGTGAAAGATCTGTAGAAATAGCGGATAAATATGTTCATATGTTTCAGATTGGTGCCCGTAATGTCCAGAACTTTCAGCTGTTGAGGGAAGTAGGCCGTTCAAAGAAGCCGGTCTTGTTTAAGCGAGGTCCCTCTGCTACTATTGAAGAATGGTTAAATGCAGCTGAATATATTGTGAGTGAAGGCAACTACAATGTAGTATTATGTGAAAGAGGCATAAGAACTTTTGAAACTGCCACCAGAAATACCCTGGATATTAGTGCTGTACCTGTAGTTAAACGGCTCAGCCACCTTCCCATAATTGTTGATCCCAGTCATGCGGCTGGCAAGCACCAGTATATTGCTCCTCTTTCAAAAGCAGCGGTTGCTGCAGGTGCCGATGGTTTGATAATAGAAGTTCATCCAAATCCGAGATGCGCCCTTTCTGATGCTGCTCAACAACTAACTCCTGAGGATTTTGATTCCTTGTGCAGGAATATAGAAAAAATTGCAGAGATAGTAGGCAGGGAATTTAAGTATCCTGAGCAGGTATAACAAATAAAACAATATTTTATGAAGCTATAGAGGTATAAAAATGTACAAAAACATTAAAATAACCATTATTGGTTTAGGGTTGATAGGAGGCTCTCTGGCAAAAGCACTTCATGAACGTGCAGGCATAACATGTATATATGCCGTTGATCATGATGAAGAAACATTAAGAAATGCCAAAAATGACGGTATTATTATGCATGGCAGCACTACCGTGGATAGGTATGTACATGACTCTGATATTATTTTTATTTGTACTCCGGTAAAATTCACCAAAGATTTATTAGTACTGTTGAATGGTACAGTGAACCAGGAGTGCATTATTACTGATGTAGGTAGTATAAAAGGAGAAATAATTAATTTTGCTGATAGCCTCCTAGGACTAAATAATTTCATAGGAGGGCATCCCATGGCAGGTAGTGAGAAAGCAGGTTACGAAGCAAGTTACTCTCACTTGTTCGAAAATGCCTATTATATCCTATGCCCTGGTAAAAAGACTTTGGAAAGGTCAATAAAATTCCTTTCTGATCTTTTAAAAGTAATAGGAGCCATACCCGTTATATTGGATGCCCGGGAACACGATTCGATTGTTGCAAGTATCAGTCATGTGCCTCATATAATTGCTTCTGCGCTGGTCAACCTGGTAAGAGAAACAGATACTTCCGAAGGTAAAGCACGAATGCTAGCCGCAGGAGGATTCCGGGATATTACAAGGATTGCTTCTTCAAACCCGGAGATGTGGGAAGGTGTGATTCTCGGTAATGCCACTGAAACAAAACGCATATTAAATTACTATATAAAAATACTTAACAACATTAAAGAAAGTATAGAAAAAAGAGATTCAAAAGCTATTTTAAATTTTTTTGAATCTGCGAGAAAATATCGTGATTCACTCCCTGACAACAAAAAAGGGCTTATAGAACCCAATTTCGAAATAGTTATAGATGTAGTGGACAAACCCGGTATTATTGGTGAAATAACTTCTATCCTAGGGCATAATAATATTAACATTAAAAATATTAATGTATCTAATAGCAGAGAATTTGAACAAGGTTGCCTGAGAATCAGTTTCCCTGATAATACTAGCAAGGAAAATGCATTTAATCTCCTTACCGGTATTGGATACAGGGTATTTAAAAATAGTTGACAATAGTTGACCAAAACATGTTAATGTTAATGCAGCTTGTTTATCAGCTTATTTTTCAGCTTGTTTATCTTTCTTTTGTGCATTTCTTCTTTCATTAAGTTTATATCCTAGTACTGCAAGGCTATCACTCAAGTGGACATTTTCAATAATTACATCATATGGAAGCCTCAAATCCATGGGAGAGAAATTCCAAAGTCCTTTTACTCCAAGACGGGCAACTCTATCGGCTACTGCAGGTGTTTCATCATATGGTACAGTTAAAATTGCTATATCAACATGATTTTCTGAAATGAAATTTTCTAATTCATTCATATGTGATATTTTAATTCCTCTTATTTTTTGCCCTACAAGTTTTGGGTCAATATCAAAGATGCCTATTAAGTTAAAGCCTCTTTTTTCAAAATTACCGTAATTGGCAAGAGCATGTCCCATATTACCTGCGCCAATAATAATTGTTGTAAACTTGTGGTCAATACCTAATATTTTGCCTATTTCCTCATAAAGTGCTTGTACATTATATCCATAACCCTGCTGGCCAAACCCTCCAAAGCAGTTTAGATCCTGGCGTATCTGAGATGCGGTAATACCCATTCTTTCGCTAAGTTCTTTAGATGATATTCTGGTAATGTTCTGCTGAAGCAAGTCTGATAAATACCTATAATACCTTGGCAAACGTCTGATAACCGCAATTGAAATTCTCTTTTTCGAATCCATTTGATCCTCCCAATAAATAAAAAATATTTAGAATAATAATAAATTAAAATATTAAGAATAACCCGTAATAATAATATACAATAATACCATTTGCTTACAACAAAACAATAACATATTGTTATTTTTTTGTCAATTGTAAGCGTGTATTTTTTTGACTTTCAAGTTACTCTTTATATTTTGAACTTTATTATTCTTTAAGCAATATTATTCTCTTTATATTATTTCCATATTTTTGATTTATTAGGAGTCACTTGTCATTAAAATATTCCTTAATGCCTTCAGCAATTGCAGAAGCTAGTTTTTTCTGATACTCTTCAGTACCAAGTTTTTTCTCTTCATCAGGATTAGATAAGAAGCCACACTCCACTATAACAGTAGGAGTCTTGAGGTCCCGTAAAATTATAATCGGTGTTTCATTTGGTTTTCCTCTTGTCATTGCCACCCTTTTATTATTTGGGTCTACTTTTTCTCTTAACTTGTTTTGTATAGCAATAGCAAGTTTTTGGCTTTCAGGAGAGTTATGAGGATAAAATGTCTGTGCACCATAATATTTGGTCTCCGGAAATTTATTTAAATGAATACTAACCACAATATCTGCTCCTGCTTCATCCATCATTTTCTTTCTTCTGAGTAAATCTTGCCTTCTTTTCTGGATTATGTTTGTGGTTTCAGGACTATACTGCAATACATCTTCTTCTCTGGTCATCAAAGTTGAGTAGCCTAGTTCTTCAAGACAATCCTTTAAATAAAATGCAATTTTAAGATTAATGTCTTTTTCTTTAATCCCACTATATGAGCTTACAGCTCCCGGATCTTCTCCACCGTGTCCGGCGTCAATAAGTATCAGTCTCTTTGTACCTGTTACGTCTGTATCAGCCTCTCCTTCTGGAATAGCAGATGCTGGCTCAAATTCATTGATATTAAGTCCGTAAAATGCCAAAAGCAACACAAAAATCAAAGTAAATAACAAAACATTACGTTTCCTTAATATAATAATCATATCACACCATCCCATACCTGAATAATTCAATACTAAAATATTCAGGTAGGGTTGGCTATATTCATGTAGCAGGCATAAATTGCTTTAAATCTTGAATCTCCCCTCCAAGTTCTTCAATAGCCCATAAAAAATCTAAAAAGGAGTTTCTGTCCAACTTTGTATAATTCTTCAGGACGTATCCTCTTAATGCAGGTATTGCCCTTCCATCTCCGTAACCCGCAAGGCATAAAGCTCCCATTACTTTGTTTTCCATCCTGCGAAATGAGTCTTTCAAACATTTATATATGAAATCAGATCTATGATACCTTCCTACCTCTGACAGTGCCATAATAAGATATTCCTGCCTGACACCGATCTGAGGGGCAGTATTAATTGAATTGAATATGGGCATTAATGCTTTTTCTCCTATATCAACCAGTGCCTGTTTTATGCTTTCCAAAAAAAGCTCATTGTCCTCATCTATTTCCATAAGCAGGTCAATAAAAACAGGGACTGCCCTTTCTTCCTTCCAGAGGCTTAAAATTTTTATAGCCATTAATGGTATGGCATAGTTTTCATCCATATCTGAAATAAAGTCTTTATTAACTGCAAGTTCAAACAACCTTTCAACTGCTTCCTGGCCATAACCTTTTAGAGCATCAATAAAAACATCCGGAAGTACATCAACGCATATTTTTGAGCCAATTTTAAACACTTCAATAAAATTATCCAATCCTTTAATATTTTGGAAAAATTGCAAAGGTGTAATACCTCCTAGGCTGTCAATGGGCATGGTAACCCAACTCTGAAGTTGTTCATTTACATATGCCAGCAGTTCATGTTCTTTATACACAAATTCCTTACCATTAAGAGTCTTTTTTTCTATTTCCTTCATATAATTTTCATAACAATAACCTGCAAATTCATTATAACTATTAAAAACTTCTTCAGCTTCCAGGTGCATTTTATCCTCCGTATCTCAATTTATATTACATTTTTTTATTTCATTATTATTTTTAACTCTTAAATTTTTATATTACAAATTAGTTATTGCTCTTTATTATTGCTTTTCTTTTTCTTCTTACTTTTCTGAGCAGGTTCATTTAGCGAAGGATTCCAGGGACTTTTCTTAAACGTACTTGTCTGCTGTATTTCAGTCCCTTTGGGTTTTATATGATCTCTAAATTTAAATCCATAATATCCTGCAATATATGATAGCATCGTAATAACCGGTACAACAAGCGAGGCCGCTATATAAGATATTATTGACTTATTGCCTATTCTAAGCACAAAAAATACCGGTCCTAATATCACATCCAGAACAAGCTCTTTAATTCTGGTAAAAATTTCATCGTCAAATTTAATAAATGGAAATATTATTTCTAAAAGTATTATGGGTAAGAATCCTATAATCCCATAGACCAGGCCTTTCAAGGGATAGGTTTTTATATTGTACTGAGGTCTTTTTTCCTTCTTTGCAAGCCTGGTAAAATCAGAGTAAATAATAGCAAACAGCAGCAAAAACATGATAAATGAATAGTAATGAAGCCAATTTACAAAGTTCTCCCCAGCGACTACAATAAAAGTATATAAAAATACAACAAAAAAAATTAAAGCTATTACATAATTACTTAATACCTTTAAACCACCCTTAATATATTCCTTCATTTAACAACCTCCTGGCCTTAAGAACTAGGCTTTTTTACAATTAGCTGAACATGTATTGCACTTATATAAATTATACAATAAACCGGGAGCATACCTCAACATTAATTCAGAAGCATAGGGACGGTTCCCAGAAGCAAGGGGACGGTTCTCCTGCTTCCCACCGCTCCATCATTTTAAAATAACTGTTTCTTCACTTTCCAGGGACATTTTGGAAGCAGAAGAACCGTCCCTGTGCTTCCTAATACTGCCTATCCCACTTCGGTTCTATATCCGCGGCAAGTGTTTCTGAAACATATACATCAGTTCTAAGTGTCTGGAGGATAGATGAGGGAACTTTAGGAGTAACCGGGCCATGCAGCACAAGCCTTGATGCCATCCTCTGCCATGTAACAAATGTACCGGCTGTAGTTATTCCGTGAAATTCTATACGGTGTTTTGCACCAATTACATCAGCAGGCCCTATTGTTGCCCCTTTTGTTGGTACATTAGCTACATCCCCACTCATTCCGAAACTTCCATGCAAGGATTGCTGGGCTATTGAAAGTGGATGGAGTGTTACAACTCTTGCAGTACGGGTTTTCCATTCCTCAAGGGGAGCATCAATCTCAGGAGCATCTGGATCAATAAAGGCAATATGTCCTGACCAGCCAGGACCGCTATAACACACATCAGCTCCTCCCATGTCCGCTATCATTTTACTGTAATCATTAATATTCTCATTAGTAGGTCCGAAAACGTTCTCTAAAGGCATTCTTAATTCAGGGTCAATCTGGGAATAAAAGAATCTCTTGTATGCCCTCATTAAACTTTGGGGATATGTTTCAGGAGCAATATTCCCATCCTGGTCTGCCCATTCGTCCATATTAAAAGTATAAACATGGCTGCAATTTATTCGGAATCTGTTAATAAGAGATGCGACTCTTGCATAGCAAGGAGCAGGATTTGGAGTTATAAATACAATTTTTTTGCCTTCCTGAGCACTTTTCCATATCCTATAAAACATGTCTTCAACCCATATCCATTCTATCTGGTCATCAGGAACAACCTTGATTTTAAAATCTGGATTGGGATGCTTTTCAATATCTGCCCTCTTTATATTCCTGACCCTTTCAAGCTCAGCCATATCTCTAAAAGGAATCCAGTCAGCCGGTTTTGGCGCGAACGTACTCATTTCTGCTACCTCCCTATAATTGATTTATTATTGCATGTATTTTTATTAATATTACCCGGTACTACAGCTTTGATAAGTCATATCATTATTGAATAACGCTAGCTCTGTTAAACGCTGGTAACTGCTTGTGATTTTAGAAATAATATAAAAAATACCTAGTTTATATATATAAAAACATTCTTCATCTCTATTATTCTATCAACACTGCTGTGCCAGAAGCAGTTACCATTAGCATATTTCCACCCTGGCCCAATACTTCATAATCAATATCTACTCCCACTACGGCATTGGCACCCAAGGCAGAAGCCCTGCTTACCATTTCTCTTATGGCAGATTCCCTTGCTTCAATAAGTTCTCCTTCATAAGACCTGGAACGGCCTCCGAAAAAATTAGTAAGCCCGGCAGCAAAATCCTTAATGAAATCAACTCCTGAAATAACTTCACCAAACACTATTCCTTTGTACTCAATAATCCTTCTTCCCTCAACACTTGGTGTTGTAGTAATAATCATTAGAATCCCTCCAATTAATTTTATACGTTCTGTTAAGTTAAATGAAAATTGAAAGCCCCGGACTCCTTGGGGTATAATAGTTTCACCACAAAACTCTATTACTCCAAAAAGGAGGCCGAGGCCTGTGACTATTATACCAAAAATTAAAT
>DULL01000051.1 GCA_012840395.1 Clostridiaceae bacterium
ACAGTGGTGGGGTGCCGCCCAGGCTGACAAACCATATGGGAGATGCTTGTTGTCAAGGGCATTCCGGAAATACGCGATATCAGGATGATTCTTTGCTTCTTTTCCCTACAGTAAATTAACGCTATCTATCTTTACAGATTTCTGGCCTTTTTTAACTTACTATGTTATAATTAATAACTAATTTTCTAATTATAATTTATCAGGAGTAAGTTATGTTAATAAACAAGCAAAGAAATGCTATAATACAAATGCTTATATGTGCCTCGCTTTGGAGTATTGCAGGTATTTTTTTTAAACTTATTGATTGGAATCCCTTTGTGATTGCAGGATTTCGTAGTCTCATAGCAGCAATCACCGTAATTATATACATGATTGTAAAAAAGCAAAAGATTGTCATTTCCAAGAACGTACTAATCAGTATGTTTTTTCTCTCTGCTACTTATTTGTGTTTTGTCAGTGCCAATAAACTCACTACTTCAGCTAATGCTATTGTACTGCAATATACCGCTCCTGTTTTCATTATCATTATTTCTGCCTTGCTGTTCAGGCAAAAATTTAAGCTATCAGATATTGTATCAGTATTATTCACATTGGCGGGTATTTCTATTTTCTTTATTGACGGCTTGGGAAAAGGACAATTATTAGGTAATATTGTTGGAATATTTTCAGGTATTTTTATGGCAGGAATGTATATTGCAGTAGGCAAAACAGATGAAAATGAAAAAATGAGCGGTATTCTGTTCGGCCAGTTGTTAACCACTTTAATTGGTATTCCCTTTTGTTTTTTTACATCGGGTACCATCTCAGTAGTATCTGTTTCTGCAATTTTAATACTGGGTATTTTTCAACTTGGCATACCATATATACTATATGCATTGGCATCTTCTCATTGTCCGCCTTTAGCTTGCTGCTTGATTTCCGCAGCAGAGCCGTTGCTTAATCCTATATGGGTTTTGATTTTTGCAGGAGAGCGGCCGGGCATGTTTTCCATAATTGGAGGCATAATCGTCATAACTGCTGTAACAATACATTGTATCTTGCAGGACAGGCATAATAAAGTTTCTACACCTGATATATCTGGAGTTTCTACTCCTGGTATATCAGGTTGATATGGTATATTTTTATTTATCTTAAGTTTAATTACATTCTTTAAATAAAAAAGCCTGTGTATAAGATTAGCTATCGCAATTCTTATACACAGACTGCCGTTCAAAAAGTATTTTTCACAGTTTCTTACATAAATCTAACAAGGGCTTTTATTCCTGTCAATTGTGATGATTTCACAGATCTATTTTCTTCACATTGGCGCTAGTAAATCCTTGTGCTTGCTACTCTGTCCCTGACTCCTATAGTTATACTCTTTACTTTATCATAGCTCTTTTCAAGAACTATGTACATATTCATTTTCCAGCAACCTGGAAATCCTTCCTTTTCCCGCGTAAACCCCCGTTTTCGTATTTTTTTAATAGCCTCTTCATAGTTATCTCCAATTCTTACATTAAAAATCTCGTAATTTGAGTTGGTAATTTTAATTTCATTTACTTTATGATAAAAATCTGTATCTATATCTCCCAAAAAAATCAGATAAATACCTTTGCTATGATAGTTCAACCTGAAAGCGCAACCAGCATAACCTGGCATATACTCTTCTTCCTCTCCCAACAAGCTCTTTACTTTTTCCTCCGTCATCATTAGTTTTACGCCATCAACATTGATATATGGATTAGCCTGCAAAACAAGAATATATTGAGCATATCTATAAATCAAGGAAACGCCTAACAGAACAACAATAATAATAGTTCCAATAATGATTTGCTTTTTTGGCATATTCCTGTACCCCCATTACATAATTTCTCACATCATATATAATTACGACGTTGAAAGCTATAAAAAGTTCATTATTACAGAAAATCAATATAAAAATCCTGGAAGCTTATTGCATCTAATGTTTCTTATTAGTAGAAGGAGAAGAATTTGAATCTTATATCTCACAGCATGGTAAGGAGCTTAAGAATAGTAATAAATATATGAATTTCACAAATACTGCCAATAATCGATAAAATATGATAAAATGTCGTTTATGACGACAAGGGTTTGCCCCATAAATAGAGCTGGCGATATCTGTTATTGATAAATTCGAGGATCATTAATATTCAATTACGATTTTATAAAACCTGCTAAGGAGAAAAATGATGATACTTAATGAAATAAGATGCGCGATAAGAATAAAAAAATCCACAGCAATTATTTTAGCATTTGTTTTGCTGATTGAATTGGTTGGATGCGCAGAAAAGCAGCCTGAATATGACACTAACAGCGTCATCGCGGAACGTGCTGTTTCTGAGTTCATGAAGCTTACGAAAATCTCGCGTCCAAGCTATCATCTGGAGAAGGTGCTTGCCTATCTGCAGAGCTAGGCAGATGAGCACGGATTTGCACATTACCGCGACGAGTATGGCAACTTCTGGATGGATATCCCTGCAACGAAGGGCATGGAAGATGCGCCTAAAATCATCCTTCAGGCACATATGGGTATGGTCTATGCCTCTGACCTTGAAAACGTCACGTCAGATAATGCCGTCGTACACGCAATCGAAACGGATGATACGATCACACCGGGCGGAAAGTCGTCCCTCGGAGCGGATAACGGAGCAGGTATCGGAATGATTCTGGCGATTTGTGAGAGCAATGTACCGCACGGTCTGATTTGTGCGCTCATTACTGCGGATGAAGAAGTCGGGCTGATAGGGGCATCGGTACTGGATCCCGAAGTTATCGACGCGGATTATCTTATCAATATCGATGTGGAAGAATTTGGCGTCATTTATTACTCTTCCGCCGGAGATTTCACGGCTGAAATCACCGGGGACGGTGAAATGTACCAGCTCGCCGAAGGAGAAAAAGCCTACCGCCTGACAATTGGAAACCTGACTGGAGGGCATTCCGGCGTGGATATCGATAGGCACCGGCTGAATGCAATTCTGGCATTGGGCAAGCTGTCGCAGGTGCTTGTTGATGAAGGCATTCCGGTCCGTCTCAGCACGATAGTATCCGGAACCTTCGAAAATGCAATTCCCACAGGCGGAACCTTTGAGATCATGCTGCCGGAGAATTTGGAACAGAAGGCAAGAGACCTCATAGAGGGACAGATAGCTTCATTGAAAACAGAGTATCCGGAGGAAGCCTTTACCTATCAATTTGATTCGATCGACGTCTCTCCGGAAAAAGCACTCGGTACAACAGACAGCGAGAAGCTTCTGAATTTCTTATTTAAGCTCCCGGCAGGTGTTATTACAAGGAGTGATACAAAGGACAGCATTGTGCAGACATCGCTGAACGTCGGACTTTTAAAACTGGCAGATGGTTCTTTTACCTGTACCTTATTGGCCAGGTCTTGTCTTTCAGAGGAACACTTGACGAGCTGGAAGCAGAGCTTTGCCGCCTGGCAGAAGAATTCGGTTACGGTGCTTCCATATCCAATAAATACTACGGCTGGTACCAAGACCCGGACAGTCCATTGGTTCAGATGACAGTGAAGGCATATGAGGAAACGGGTAAGATACACGCAGATGTAAAAGCAATTCACGCTGGTTTGGAATGCGGACTGTTTTCAGAATATCGAAAAGGTATCCAGATCATAAGCATCGGGCCGACCATCACGGGATGTCACTCAAAGGCCGAAACGCTTTACAAAGATACGATAGGCCCGACAATAGACGTGATTCTATATAACCTGAAGCACATTTCGGAAATCAACGGAAGGTAAGAAAAAATAGGGAGAAATTCAGATCAAAGTGAAAAAGGTGATCAAGGGTGTCGTCACCGGCTTTCTGCAATCGTCATCGTCGCTGCTGCGGTATTTGGAAGGATTTATTTCACCCCTTTCCCCGCTCCGGATGATTTCTGGATTGGTTTCGGCATACATGCAAGGTTTTCGTAATGTAAGTATGACTGTAACTTTTATTGAGAAGAGTTTTGATTGTTGTTTGCATAGCAACCTCCAAAATAATATAATTTCCCACTTTTGAGGGAACTACGAGTAAATATTATATAATATTGTTAGCTGGTCCCTTCAAACCGGTAATACAAACCAAACCATGCCGATTTTTTTCCTGGAATAAAAAATTCCTAAGGCGCACCCTCAAAACTGCTGTTCTTTTTTTGCATTAACACAACAAAAAGCTAAAAAAACGCTGGTAATAGTAAGGTAGTATTATTTTATGATAAAAGGCCTTCAGAATAAATCCTGAAAGCCTCTTATTTTTTAGTTGCGTAAGACCGTACCAGTTTAAGTCCACAATTAATATCTATAATTACATACATTGCTATATAAATGTTTAAATGCTTGTAAATTAACAATTTTATAATTCTGTGGTAAATTTAGGTGAAAAATATTGCCTCAATATATGGTAGTGCGAATTTTACTTATTTTAATTTATTTTTTTATAATGTTCTATAATCAGGATTCCCTTTTTATAATGCCCCCACTTGTCAAGACAATTTTTTAGCTTTTCTAAGTTAGGTTCTCCTTTCTTTATTTTTGTATAATTATAACATTTATGCATTCTGTTGGAGGATGTCAAGGGCGAGCGTAAGCGA
>DULL01000052.1 GCA_012840395.1 Clostridiaceae bacterium
TACTATTGGTTCTGGGTAATGTACCCCTTGTACTGATATTTTCATTTTTCATATCTGTTGTTGTATATAATAAGAGTGAATTTATAAGATCCTTTACCAGGGCAGCTTTTTATTTTCCTGCTGTATCAAGTGTTGTAAGTATAGGTTTGGTTTGGAAATGGATATTTAATCCCATTCATGGTATTTTAAATTATGTATTGGGTATTTTCGGGATAGAAGGAGTAAACTGGCTTGGTGATAAGAGGTATGCGCTCCCGTCACTGGTAATAGTGCTCTTTACTTTATCCTTAGGACAACCGGTAATTTTATATATAGCGTCAATTGGAAATATTCCTGCAACATATGCAGAAGCTGCAGAAATTGATGGTGCCTCAAGATGGGTCCAGATAAGAAAAATAATATGGCCATTGGTTAAGCCAACTACATTGTACATAATAATAATTACAACAATCAATTCATTCCAGACATTTGCCATTGTGCAACTGTTAACAGGAGGCGGTCCTTTTTACAGTACCTCAACAATAGTGTTTCAGCTCTATAAGACAGCATTTGAATTTGGTGAATTTGGCCTGGCGACAGCTATGGGAGTAATATTGGCAGTTATTGTAGTAATAATATCTGTTTTCCAATACAAGTATTTATCCACTGATATAGAGTATTAATAAACTTTATTAAGCTCCAGCATTAAAAACTTATAATTAAGGAGTTGGAAATAAGTGACTGCTAATAAAGTTAAGATCTTAAGAAAAAAGAAAAATAAACCGGCATCATATATATCATTAACAATCGTGATTATAATGGCATTATTGTTTTTATTTCCTTTTTACTGGATGATAAGCAATTCATTTAAATCGCTCTTTGTGGCTATATCCATACCACCGGAATGGTTCCCTAAAAAACCAATAATAGATAATTATGTACAGTTATTCAGACATAATACTTTCCGTTGGTTATTAAACAGTATTATAGTATCTGCGGGAACAACCATACTGGTGCTTCTTACCAGTTCAATGGCAGGTTATTCTCTTTCAAAAAAGGAGTATCCGGGGAGAAATCAGATATTCTGGCTATTTGTGGCTGTAATGACTTTGCCGAAGCAGGTTCTGCTTGTTCCATTATTTATATTGATGAGAGAAATGAACCTGTTTGATACTTATACAGGCTTAATTGTACCTGCAGTAGGCTGGCCTTTTGGAGTATTTCTCATGAAGCAGTTTACCCAGACCATGCCATCGGAATTGTTACAGTCGGCAGATATAGATGGATGCAGTGAGTGGCAGAAGTTTGTCAAGATAGTTTTACCGCTGGTAAAGCCTGGGCTTGGAGCTCTTGCAATATTTACGTTTATGTCCTCATGGAACGACTATTTCTGGCAGTTGATCATGATAAAACGAACCACAATGAAAACACTGCCTTTAGGAGTTGCAGGTTTTCAGGAAGAGTTCAACAACAATTATGGAATAATGATGGCAGGCAGTACACTTGCATCACTGCCCATGCTGGTGGTTTTCCTGCTTTTCCAGAAATACTTTACCCAGGGAATCACGCTGGGGGCAATAAAGGGATAATACCAGTTTCTGTTTTGGTTCAATATAGATGCTTAAAAGACTTTTTAAAAAGTCTTTTTTTTATCTTTTTATACTATGGCACCCAGGAAATATCAATGGCAATAAGATAATTTACCAAATTATGGTAAAATACAGTCATAATCATTTAATTATATAAATAAAATTCAAATAGTCGTCATATCTAATATCTATTTAGGATAGGAGGAAAAGTATATGAAAAGAAGCAAGCTAAAAAATTTTAGCGTTATTTTTAACTTTCATAATGTTATTTAGTTACTTCACTGGAATAACCATTGCTAATGCAGAGAAATTCCGCGGCGAAATTCAGACATTTGGGGAAGTTACAGCCTTCAAAGCATATCTTGCAGAGAAACCTCCTGTTCTTGACGGTAAATTAGATGATGAAGTATGGTTTATTAATAATGAACTTTCATATGCTGAGGGTGAATTGCCGCCTGCTTGTAAAATGGGAGCTTTGTGGGACCAGGATAATTTATATATTGGATTAAGAGCTGCGGGTGATAATATTTCAACTATAAGTTTTGTTATTAGTGGAAGCTTGGAGGGCAATATACATACTATAACATATGATGTTTCAACAAATTCATTTAACAAAAATGATGTAGGAGCAACTGCAGCAGTACAATACAATGCAGGAAAACTGGAGATGGAAATTGCCCTGCCCTTTAGCAGCGCAGGAATTGTTATTAATGAATACTACATGCCTATCTACTTGAACTGCAAACTGGAAAGCGATAATGGCAGTGTATCATTTTCCGGATCATCCATACCATCTGAGGGAGCGAAAATAATACTTGCGGGAGAATATATTCTTTTAGGTGACACTTGTGAAAACTTACCTGCAAAAAACTGGGTAAAAGAGCGTTTTCCGGACAGTAATTATTGCTATACCAATGACTCTATTAATTCTGCCGGTAAACCTAATTTTGCAGAAGATGAGTACTTTCTTTTTTATCATGATGGCACAAACGAAAAGTCTGCAGGCATAATGAAAAGAGGAATTGACTACAAGGATGGAGATATAGATGTTGAATTTGATTTAACTCTCAGAGACCTGGTAAGTGTATCAATTAATCAGGCATGGAGAGGTTTTACTTTTTGCATTAAAGGAGCAGTAAAAACAATTAAATTTGCTTTCGTTAAGAATGAAAACAACAAAATTGAGTTTCATGTTCTTTATGATTTTAATTCGGTAAACAGAGTAGGAAGATCAGAATATGTGGAAACAAGTCTGGATTTCAATGAAACTGCCCGCATTAAGGTAAGTGTGACTAAGGATAATACTCTTACCCTTTACATAAACGATGTGCAGGAAGGATATTTCACTGACTTAAACTGCCTTGAGGGAGGCAATTTTATAGAATTTATGACATCAGTCTACAATAAAATTGAAGGAACAGTTGTGGCAGAACTGGATAATATTTTAGTGACAGTTCCGGCTTATTCCTCAAACGAAAGAATTGTAGAAGATGTTCTTGAAAAAATAGATTTTGAACTGATAAAAGGTTTAAATGACAAACCGGAGATGGTTACAAGCGATCTTTATCTGCCCAAAGTATTCAATCTTCCGTATATTTCAGGTTCAATTCCCTTAATATGGGAAAGCAGTAATCCAGATATGATAACTGATGATGGTGTTGTGCAAAAAGCCGGAGGCGGCCAATGGGTTACTCTGACGGTTACTGCTACTAAAGGAGAAATAAGCCTTTCAAAGACAATAGAAGTATATATCCCTGTCTTTTCTGAAACAGGAATGGTTGGATTAGTATATAACGATGAAAATCCATACAATGGTAAGTTAAGATCAATAGGTGTAGATACAGACTTTACTTTGGACATTAATTGTAACAGTGTTGGATTGGATTTAGGAGAACAAACCCGAATAAACAGGCTGGTTTTGCGTGATAGTGATAGCATTTCAAGGTTATCAGCTAAAGATCTGTCAATATACATAAGTGATGATAATGTTAATTATACCAAAATCAGAGGATGGGATTTTATCAAACAGGGTGCAGTTTGTACTATTTATAATTTTGATGTTACAACCCGTTATATTAAAGTCCATTGCCATTTGGATGAGACTGAAGGAGCAGATTTTACAAACAATTTGCAGGAAATTCTTTCAGCAGGGTATTCAGATGAACTTTTAGGCGCTAATAACGGAACATTCAGGTATAAGAAAGAGATTATTGTGAACAATCCGGAAAATACTAAAGCATATGACGGGATAATTTACTTGACACTTGAAGGTTTAGACATACCTGAAGTATATCTTAAACCGGATAAATCAGATATCAGATTTGTAATGGAAGAAAATATATCCAGAATATTGTATCATTATTATGATGGAAAGGGTTTTTATGTACGGATACCTGAAATACAGCCCAATGACAGTCAGAAAATTACAGTATATTATGGAAATCCATCGGCTGAATCAGTAAGCAATGGACAGGGAACCTTTGAAATAGAATATGGAAACAGGACTGTAAAAGACCTGACCGTAAGCAGTGTATTTAATGATAATCTTGTAGTGCAGCAAATGCCTGACGGATCATTAATTGCCATTGCAAATAAAGCACAGAAGCCCTGCGCAATATATCAAAGAGTGTCAACTGACGGTGGAAGGACATGGTCTGAGCCCAGGATTCTTGTAGATGCTTCCAATAACAGACGCAATGAAGCAGGTGGTTTCCTGGTTGACGGTAACAGAGTCTATTTGATTTATTATCAGTACGATAACTTTAATGCAGAAAATATGGCTTTATCCGACTGTAAACTGGCAATCATATATACGGATGATAGCGGTAAAACCTGGAGCCAACCATATATAGTAGATACAAATCATTCATATTCCCTTACCTATTCTAATGGAATAAAAACATCAATAGCAGATGGTGAAGGACCCAATGTTGATTATGTAATTCCTTACCACTTCCAGTCTTCTGACACCGGGTCATTTAATGTTTCAGTAATTTATTCAACTGACAGCGGAAAGACATGGACATCCAGCCTTTCTCAAATTGATTTTCAAGGTCCTGCCGGATTCGAAGGAGGCCCGACCGAGGCAGCTATAGCAGAGCTTTCCGACGGAAGACTTACTTTATTAATGAGATGTCAATATTCCGGAGTAGAAAAGTTCTGCCAGTCTTTCTCAGATGATTATGGAATTACCTGGCAGGAAACAGCTGTTTCTTCAAATGTGTATGCGCCTAACACCATGCCTGTATTAGACCGGTATAATGATGACATCGTTCTGGTCTGGGGAGGAAATAATGCTTTGGGTGGTACTTCCTATAAAAGATTTCCTCTTACTGTTGCATATTCACAAGATGATATGAATACCTGGAAAGGTAATTTAGATATGTTCTCCAAGACTTCTCTTGCAGATTTATTTTCCCCCAATAATGTGGTTCAGCCAGATGTTACACCATCAAATTATCTGGGCAGTGATGATTACTTTATAGGTTGGTGGAACAACTGGAATGGGGTTAAGGGAATTCTGATAGAGGATTTCGGTGATTATCTGTATAAGACAAAGGGAGCCTACAGCGGATTTGAAAACAGTTCTCTGAAATATGATGGATGGCTTGAAGCTGGTACAACTATTGAACTTTCTCAAGACCGCTCTTCCCACGGAAATGGTTCCATGAAGATAATTGACCAGGCTGGTGTTATAGCAAGAGCCTCCCGTTCTTTCCCATCAATTACAAAAGGAAGTATTCAGTTTGATGTTAATTTTGAAGCTCTGGACACACAATTCTACGTAGAGCTGAAAACAGCTTATAGTAATACTCATTATAATGCTGCACCCATAATATTCTTTGTAGACGAGAACGGTAATGTATTTGGTAAAAATACTGACATGACCAATATTTCAACAGGTAAAGTCATTCAAAAAGATAAATGGTACACTTTCAGAATTGACATAGATTATGATAGTAATTTGGCAAAACTATATCTGGATGGTGAATATGTAGTAGATTTGCCAATCAAAAAGGAAGAGGGAGATTTTATAAGCTATATCCAGTTTTCCAGTGCCACCAGCTTGAGAGGAGGAACAATTGCTTACATTGATGAATTCATAGTAATACCGGATGAGGGCCATAATTTAGAAATATTGTTGGTAGAAACACAACAGGTAGATTCCTTTGAGACTTATGAGACAGGACAGGTACCAGAAGGTTATAATAGTATAACATTGGACGACAATGCAAGAACAGTTGTAAGCGACAGCTATGCTTATAGTGGATCGAAGTCTTTGAGAATATACGATAATTCCACCGCTAGTTTAGCCTATATTGAAAAAACCTTTGATCCTACTACCGATGTTACTGTAGAATTTAAAATCTATCCTGTTTCTGCCAATACCAGTTGTATAGGTTTGTATAATGGAGGAACTGGTTCTAGTTATACTTTATTTAGTATACGTATAGATTCCCAGGGTAATCTGAAATATTATGATGTAAGAAATAGAATAACTGTAGACTTAGGAAGTACCATTAACTTTAATGAATGGAGCACTATGAAGATTATTGCAAATACAACAATTGGAGCACATTTATACCTGAATGGGGAATTCGTAGGTTTAATACCCAACACTTCGAACCAAACCCAAATAGACAGAATCAATTTCCAGGGAGCAGGTACACCTCAGACTGGTGACGAATTCTATATTGATGATTTGAAAGCGCCAGGAATAGTTATAGCTGAAGAGAGCCCTGATAGTTCATTAGATACATTTGAAACTGATATAGTAGGACAGTCCCCTGAAGGTTTTATGGTGGTCAGCTCAGATGGAATATTGTCCCAGACAGTAGTAAGTGATGCTTTAGCTTTTGAAGGCTCAAAATCTTTAAGAATTTTCAGTAATACTGATCAATTGCCGGCAGCCATAGTCAAGAAGTATAATCTTTCAAAGTCAGGCAAATTTGAGTTTAGAATATATCCTGTATCTTCAGAAAATTCCTGCCAGTTTGCAATATGCAGTGGCGGAAACGAAGATAATTATTCAGTTATACAGATTAAACTGAATTCCGACGGCAGTTTATACTACTTGAGGTCGGGAGACTGGTATCCATTATCGGACAAAGGTGTAATCAAATTCAATGAATGGAATACAGTAACTATAAATGTACCGTTTATTAAAGGCAAGAATATAGCTTATGCAGATGTATTTATAAATGGTGAGTATAATGGTTCAGCAAAGTATAACAAATTTTCATTTGCTATTGACAGAATAAAATTTGTTGCCCAGGGTTCTTTAGATTCAGGTGATGAATTTTATATAGATAATCTTGCTATTGGTGCAGCAGATCCGGCATTTGCAGTACCTGATTATCCAGAAGAAGAAATTATACCTTATGTTCCAGTTGAATTAGAGTCGGTAAAAGGTTACTTAAAAAATGATACTAATCCTGAAACAGGTTCAGTAAGTATCTGGGGTGATGAAATTCAAATTGCAACTGACGCAGAAAGAGTAAGTATTGGTATTGACTTAGGGTCACCTCAGAAGGTAAATGCTATAAGAATATGGGATAAAGATAATACTGCAAGGGCAAAAGAAGAAGATTATAAAATTTATTATAGTAACGACAATATAAACTATATTAACATTCCAGGAGTGCTGTTTAATTCATATATAGACAGCGGAAGTGGCAGATTAGTACATTTGTTTGAATTCAGTGGTGTTACTGCAAGATACTTAAAAATAAATACACAATTTACTGACAGAAATTATAACTTTATACTTCAGAATCTTCAGGATGACGTGCAGGTTGAAAAAAGCGTTGAGAGGGAATACAGACTGCCAGTCGTTCCAGGATATCTGGATAATGATACCAATCCTCATTCAGGGGCATTAAATATTATTCAAGGTAAACCGTTTCCTATGTATCTTGATTACAAACGAAGAAGCGTAGGTGTTGATCTAGGTATAATCACTTTTGTTGATGCAATCGAGATATTTGATTCAGATAATGCAACCCGATTAGATAAAAACAATCTACGAATATATAAGAGTGATGATAATGTAAATTATACAGAGATTACTGGCTGGACTTTCAGCACAAGAACGGAATCTGACAGATATGTAATCAGGCTCAGTTTCCCTAAAGTCAAGGCCAAGTATATTAAAGTTCAAGCGGTCTTATATGATAGTAACGGCACGTTTATGTTGAATGATATTAGAGATGATATCAGAGCATTTTCATCTACTGAATCTGAAACATACTTTGGTGTCTTTGGAGAAAATAGAGGAGGAGAAGGCAGCTTTATAACTTTGAAAGATGGAACTCTGCTTATGGCTTTTAATGATTTTATAGAAGGAAGCGGTGATTTTTCTGAAGCCTGTTTTGGAGCAAGAAAATCAACTGACGGAGGATATACCTGGAGTGAACAATATACTCTGCTTCCAAAAGATGAAGGTGCTGTAAACATAATGATGCCAACATTGATCCGTATGGAGAATGGAGATCTGGGGCTGATATATCTGGTTAAAGAAACCAATGATATATGTAATGTATATATACGAAGATCAGAAGATGAAGGAGAAACCTGGGGAGAACGCAAGAAAATAACAACCGAGCCACAAGGCTATACCATTGTTTCCAGCGGGAACAGAGTCTTAAGGTTGTCAACCGGAAGAATAATAATACCAGTAAGCTGGGCTCCAAAAGTGAGTGATGTGTATGGCGGCGATAATACATGTGCAATGATATGGTACTCTGATGATGATGGCTACACATGGAAGAGAAGTCCGGGATGGGTCAGTCTGCCAAACGCAGCATTGGAACCTACAGTAACAGAACTCAAAAACGGACATTTACTTATGACTCTGAGAACAAGAGTGGAAGGAAAGATTTATAAATCTATATCAACCGACCAAGGATTAAGTTGGTCTCAGCCGGTTGATACCGGTCTTAAGACACCAAGTTCAACGAACGTTGTACAAACAATCCCATCAACAGGCGATGTAATAATAATATGGAACAATATTTACAGTAATGATAATGGCCCGAGAAATCCGCTCACTGTTGCCTTATCGAGAGATAACGGAACCACATGGAACCTGGTAAGAAATGTAAGAGAGGTTAGGACCAGCGGAGACCAGGCATTTCCGGTACTTGCTTTCTACGGCAGGAATGTTTATATGCAGTTTGCTACCAATAGTTATAAGACTGGCCTTAAAATTATAGACATCAGCACCTTATATAATTCGTTGGAAGCCAATGTAAAATATACTGATTTGCCTAAAGCTCCTGTGCCTGAAACTGATTTTAATCAAGCAACAGGATTATTGTCGAATGTATCACCCCGAATGAGTTACTCCATCGACGGAGGAAAAACCTGGATAATGACAGGTGGAACAAAGGTATATCTTGATATTGAGAAATTATCAGAAGTATATGGCATACAAGTACGTGATAATGGTGATGCAACTCAAGCAATGTCTGATATACAATATATTCCTTATGTAATTAACAGGGGAATTCTTGTAGACAGCATTGCCGAATTGTCTGACGATTCTATAGAAATAGACGAAACAGGAGGAATTGTGAACTATAAACTGGAATTATATCCATCAGTCAGCAGGAATACTTCAAAAGCAAGGATAAGAAGTTCCCTGCTAATGGATGCCATAAAAGCAGTAATTGAAGAGAAAAACAGACTAAATATTAATGGAACTATAGAGATTAATGTGGCTGCTCCGGAAGATGGAGGGGAAGTAGTGCTTATACTTCCTCAGGAAGCCATTGAAGCTCTTATCAAAGAAAATATTCAACTTATTATTAATACACCCTTAGGCAGGATCATCTTTGATAAGGGAGCATTGGATGCAATTAAAGCCTCTGCGGGTGAAGAGATTGAAATAATTATTGGCAAGTTAAACAACCAAAACATATCCGCCAAGGAACCAGAGAAAATACTAGACAGGCCAGCCTATGAATTTACCATAAAAAGCGGAAACAGAGTAATATCTGATTTTGGAAATGGTAAAGTATTTATTATAATTCCATATAAACTGAGAGAAGGTGAAAAAGAGGAGAATATTATTGTATACCGCCTAGACAGCAATGGAGAGCTTATAAATGTGAGAGCATTCTACAGAGATGGGTTTGTACTGATCATTCTTAAAACTTTCAGTGAGTATATAATAGGATATAATGAGGTTGTATTTAATGACGTACATGATGAATGGTTTGCAAAGGCAGTAAACTTTATCTCAGCAAGGAATATTACAAAGGGCATAGGCAATAATCAATATGGACCTCATTTGACTGTAACACGTGGTCAATTCATAAAAATGCTTTGTGATGCCTATGGGATTCAACCTGTAACATCAGGAGATAATTTCGCAGACGCGGGTAATACCTGGTATACACCATATCTGGCTGTAGCAAAGCAAATAGGTATTTCAAAAGGTGTCGGCGACAACAGGTTTGCTCCTGAACAAGAAATAACAAGGGAGGAGATGTTTACTCTTCTATATAATGCTTTAATTATCACAGGCGAAGCAGAAATTACAGATATAAAAGATGATATACTTGATAAGTTTGAGGATAGTCAAAATATTTCTCCCTGGGCTCTTGATGCTTTTAAATATCTCGTCTCAAAAGGATTGGTAGTGGGAGATGGTAAAAAGCTGGCTCCCAAGTCCGGTGCAAACAGGGCTGAAATGGCTCAGATCTTCTATAACTTATTAAGTAAATGAGGAGACTTTGTTGAGAATAAACTGTCAAAATCATAATTGTAAATGGTTACGTTCTTGAAAACAGGCTATAGGCAGGCACCGCTTATAGCCTGTTTAGTATTTATTCAAATGCCTAATCTTCATAATATATATGTTTTATGCCAGTGAAAAAGTGGAAATTAAATAAATAAATAGATATAATATGGAATATAAAAATTTTTTTGTATAAGCTTTGATTGTTAGTCTGGTTTTTCTGGAAAGAGAGACAAAAGGAAAATGCTTAAAAATATTAAAAACAGGATTGTTAATGCATCGTTAAGAAAAAAATTTTTAGTATTAACCATGTTAATTTCGATAGTACCTATAACTTTTATAGGATATTTTTCATATTGGATCTCTGCATCCTATCTTCAGGAAAGTATAATTGATGCTTCCATTGCAAGATTTGAAGCAATAAATTTAAGGATGGACAGATTTCTGTCAGCCATTGACGAGTTATCTCTGGAAATACTGGCCAGTAATTCCGTTCAGCGTTTGCTAAAAAATAGTGATATTACTAAATACTATGTTTTTGAGAACGAGACAAGAAGCTTGTTGAGATCTACTTTGTCTACAAGGAAACAAATCCATTCCATCGCTGTTTTTAATAAGAATGGTGACATTATAGTGTTTGAAAGCAATGTTGATTTTTTGGGAACAGACGCTTACCGTTTTACAAAAAAAAATGTTCAGACCTATGATGTATATCCTTATGTTGAAGAGATTAAAGGAAACAGAATATGGACAAAACTGTATAAAGACTCTGATTTAATTTCAATGATAAGAAATATAAATGAAATAGGTACACAAAACCAAATAGGAACAATTTTAATAAACATATTTGAAAGGAATCTGGCAAACCTGGTTGAAAATTCAGAAATGAAGAAAGGCTGGGAGCTAATTATTCTTGAGCAATTCCAAAATGTAGTTTATCAAACAGGCGACAACATATTAGCACCAGAGGATATCGGAGATCTGAACGACATTTCCGGCCATAGGATTATAGATATTAAAGGTAAACGGTATCTGGGCGCTTTTTATACTTCCAGATTCAATGATTGGCGAATGATTCTGCTTATGCCTACAAGCAGCCTTTTTTCAGGTTTAAATATAATCAAGGGAACTACTGTATTGATCATTTTATTATGTTTGGTTTTACTATCAATATTTTTATTTTTCATGTCTGCTTATCTTGTAATGCCAATAATTAAACTCAGTCACCTCATGAAAGAGGCAGAGAAGGGCGATTTAGATGTAAAATTTGAAGCTAAGTATCATGATGAAATAGGTGCACTGGGTAAAAGTTTTAATTCAATGCTGGAAACATTAAAAAACCTGATGAAGCAAAACACGGAAAAGCAAAAAATTTTAAGGGCTCAGGAATTAAAGGTTCTTCAGATGCAGATAAATCCTCACTTCCTGTATAATACGATTGACACTATAAACTGGATGGCTCAGAGTATTAACGCGGACCAGATCAGTGAAGTTGCCATAGCACTTGCAAATTATTACAGGCAGAGTCTTAGTAAAGGAGCAGAAATAATAAAAATTAGTGAAGAAATCAGTCAGATAAAAAGTTATCTCACCATTCAGAAAATAAGATACGCAGGTTATATTGATTTTAAAATCATTATAGATGACAATATCATGGAATTGTATATTCCCAAGCTTACTTTGCAGCCTATTGTGGAGAATGCTATTTATCATGGGTTAAGAGAAAAAGACGGAGGAGGAATAGTTGAAATAAGAGGCTATAAGGAAGGAGATCATGTAGTATTTCATATAAAAGATAATGGCAAAGGTATGGACGAAAAAACATTGAAGAAGTTAAAGGAAAGTATTAATAGGGGTATCAGTTCAAAGGGATATGGATTGAGCAACGTTAATGAGAGATTAAAACTTTATTTTGGTGAAGAATTTGGTATAAGTGTTGAAAGTATTTGGGAAAGCTATACATTGGTAACTGTAAGGATACCATCAGTTGAGAATGTAGATGACTATGCGAAATTTTAGTTCATACTTTCAATTTAAATTATATGGAAATTAAAGTGATTTTTTAAAGACTTATGAAGATATTTTATTGTTTTAGACATTGCATTTATGATATAATTAATAATAAATAGCAACCGGTTGCATTAAGGATGGGATGATGGTGTATGTATTTATTAGGAGTTGATCTTGGAACAACGGGCTGTAAAAGTATGGTTTTTGATCTGGATGGAAGTATTCTGGCTCAAAACTATACTGAGTATGGCCTGATAATTAAAGACAATTCATTCATTGAACAGGATGCTGATTTATGGTGGAAACTTGTAAAAGACTCAATTGCTAATTCAGCAAAGGATTTAGGACAGGATGCCTGCAAAATTGGTGCAATATCTGTAAGTTCTCAGGGAATTTCTTTTGTGCCTATTGATAAAGAGGGAAAAACACTATACAATGCAATAAACTGGCTGGACAAAAGAGCTTCCTCTCAAATTTCTCAAATAACTGATCACTATGATGAAAAGTCAATCTTTAACATTACCGGAAAAAGGCTGAATGCTGCATATGTTCTACCCAAACTTATGTGGGTGAAAGAAAATCTTCCCGAAGTATACAATAATACATATAAGTTTCTGATGGGACTGGATTTTATTACATACAAACTTTCAGGCAAAATAATTACTGACCACACCATGGCTTCAGGAACTTTGGCATTTGATATAAACAATCGACAATGGGATTCAAGTCTTCTTGAAAAATTTGCTATAGACATTGATAAATTACCTGATTTAGATTATATGGGTACTTGTGTAGGTAATATTCTGCCTGAAGTAGCAGAGGAACTGGGGCTTAGCAAGGAAGTTAAAATTATCTTGGGCGGACAGGATCAAAAATGCTCTGCTATTGGAGCAGCAATAGCAGATGGAATAACCACAGTATCCCTTGGAACTGCTACAGCTATAAGTACTATATTTACTAAGCCAGCTCTTGATCCTCAGATGCGGATTCCTTGTTTCTGTTTTGATAAAGACAGATGGATAATTGAATCGGTTATAGGCACTTCCTGTGTGAGTTTAAAATGGCTTAGGAATACTTTTTTCAAAGAACATTCATATAAAGAACTGGATGTTATGGCTGAGAGATCGTTGCCTGGCGCAAAAGGAGTGTTTTTCTATCCCCATCTGGAAGGAGCGGGTACGCCTTTTAACATATATGATATGAAAGGCTTTATGTATGGTTTTACTTTATCAACCAGTCATGAAGATGTTATAAGGGCTCTGATGGAGGGTATAGCATTCCAGATAAAAGCAAATGTGGATGTTCATGAAGATCTTGGAGTAAGAATTAATGAGTTAAGGGTTTTTGGAGGAGGCTCAAACAGCGATATTTGGTGCAGAATAATTGCTGATGTGACAGGAAAAACTGTAAGCGTGCTTTATACATCAGAAATAGCAAACCTGGGGGCGGCTGTTCTGGCAGGTGTTGGTGCGGGCTTCTATAAGAACTACGATGATGTCCTGTCCAATATCAAGTTGGTTAAGAAACAATATAAACCTCAGGAAGAAAATATGAAAATCTATAGTGAAGTTTATGAAGACTATTTAAAAATTCAGGAAAAAATATTGAAACAATAAAAAAGCAGATACAGGAGGTATTGAAATGAGCGCATATAAGGAATTTACTTTTGATCCGGCACCCTTTGTACCTTTTAAAGACAAAAAGGAACTTGAAAGAGTAAGAAACATAAAGAGAGAGGATATTGAAAAACATCCAAATCCAGACTTCAAGATTAAGGTTGTACCTGATGATTATTTGGAATTTATATGGCTTTCAGACATGTTTTACAGAATCAAGGATGCCGCTGACAACGGACGTAATGTTGTAATGATTCTGCCTAATCCTGCACCTGTATATAGAAAAGTAGCTTATCTGATCAACAAATTTAGGATTAATTGCAAGCACGTTCATGTATTTTGCATGGATGAATGGGCTGACCAGGATGGAAATATTGCACCTGAAACATATCCACAAGGTTTTACTCATGCAACTCTTAAGTATTTTTACAGCGAAATTGATCCTGATTTAAGAATGCCAAGAGAAAATGTTGTAGGACCGACCAATGAAAATAAGGACCATTACAGCAAATTAATCGCTGATAAAGGCGGAGCAGATATTTGTTACAGTGGTCCCGGATGGGCAGGACACCTTGGGTTTATAGATCCTGATGCACCTGAATTTGCAGGAGATCTTGAAGAGTTCAAAAAAATGGGAGCAAGACTTGTAACACTTCACCCCCTTACAATTGCACAGAATTCTCTACATGGAAGTTTTGGCATGAGCGGCGATATAGCCAATGTACCGCCTAAAGCCTTTACAATCGGGCCGGCTGACGTTATTGCCGCAAAAAACAGAATTGAAATGCACGGGATTACCACTGCAGGTACTTTTGTATCATGGCAGAGAATGATTTCTAGACTGGTATTGCATGGACCTGTAACTCCAAAGATTCCTTCATCAATACTCCAGACATTACGAACAAATGTATATGTTACTGAAACAATAGCAGCTAATATTGAACCTCAGGGTGACCTGCAGTATTAATTGGCTGTACTAAATTTAAGGAACAGACAGTTAAATCTTATATTATGGGAACATAACATTGACTCGCTATGCGGAAATGGGAGAAACCCAGTTTTTCCTGTTTCCTGCTTCATTTTTTATTTCCGGGTTATTTAAATAATAATATTAGTTCTCATTAAGAAGGGGTAACAATGAGCAATAGAGTGATTATAAACGCAAAAATAGTTACGCCAGAGAATATAATTAACAACGGCGTAATAGTTATTGAAAACGGCAGGATAGCCAGATTTGGCAGTTATGAAAATGTAAAGCCTCCGGATAATGCAGAGATAATTGATGTAAAAGGATATTATGCTGCACCAGGTTTTATAGATATTCACTGTCATGGAGGAGGATCTGAAGAATTCCATACTGACCCTGAGGTTGCTGCAGAAGCCCATCTTAAACATGGAACCACATCAGTACTGGCTACTATAGCATACAATGTCAGCAAAGTAGATACAATTGAAGGCATTAAGAAGATAAAGGAGCTTAAAAATAGCGGAAAAGGGAAATCAATTCTTGGAATACATTTTGAAGGTCCTTATACAAACCCTAAATATGGTGCCCTCTCTCAATTAGGAAGAAAGCCCGATCCTTCTGAATATAATACATTTATTGATTTAGCAGGAGATTTAATAAAAGTGTGGACTCTTGCCCCCGAACTTGAAGGAATAGATGATTTTATTGAAACGGTATCTTCAAAAGGCATAGTAATGTCAGTAGGTCATTCAGAAGCAAGTCCTGAAAGAATATTCGAGCTCATACCTAAGGGTTTGAAATTAGCTTGCCATTGTATGAATGCAACAGGATGCTCCATATCACCTTCCAGATTCGGGGGAACCAGGGAAGTAGGAGTAGATGAAGCAGTTTTACTCTCTGATGATATTTATGCAGAAGTTATTCCTGATTATATGGGTGTACATGTTAGGCCACTTATGCTAAGACTTATACTTAAAGCAAAAACTCCAGATAAGATGATCATAATTACTGACTCTACAATTTCTGATAATAAAAGTCATATCAATAATAGTCCTCTAAATAACAGTGATTTCACAAAAGCTACGGATGTTAACTTTAACGAATTGGGTCAGTTAAGTGGAAGTATTTTGACTATGGATAAAGCTTGCAGAAATATGTTGAGACATACCGGTGTGGGAATAGTTGATGTTTTTAAGATGGCTTCCTACAATCAGGCCAGACTGTTGAATATGGAGAAAGAAATCGGAAATATAAGAGAGGGAGCAAAAGCTAATATTATAATTGTGGATGATGACATTAATGTCAAAATGGTAATGCTTGAGGGAGAGTTGGTATAACATATAACAGCAGCATTGATTAAGCATTATGTATTAATAGGATTAAAATTATTTATGCAGATAAAGTATCAAGATATTAAAAAAAATAAGTGTATACATGAAAGCAGTATACATAAAAAGAGGTGATTTCTATAACACACAATATTAAAATGAGACCAAGCAGAGTACTTCAGAAAATACGTTCAGGGGGAGTCGCAAGTTGTATCAAATTAAATCTTTATGATTCCAGAGTAGTTGAGTTGGCTGCTATGGCTGGCTTTGACTGTGTATGGACAGATATGGAACATGTCCCCAATGATTGGTCAGCCATTGAAAAGCAGGTACTTGCAGCAAAAGCTTATGGTACTGACATACTTGTGCGCGTGGCAAGGGGTTCATACAGTGACCATATAAGACCCCTTGAAATGGATGCAACCGGTATTATGGTACCTCATGTAATGAGCCTTGAAGATGCAAAGAATGTGGTCAGAATGACAAAATTCCATCCGATTGGAAGAAGGCCTCTTGACGGGGGAAATGCAGACGGAGCTTATTGCAACATTGATTTGCTGGAATATATGAGAGATGCAAATAGAGAAAGATTTGTAATGATTCAAATAGAAGACCCTGAACCACTTGAGGACCTGGAAAAAATCGCAGAATTAGATGGAATTGATGTATTATTCTTTGGCCCGGGTGACTTCAGCCAGGGTATAGGAACACCTGCTAAATGGGATAATCCGTTGATTGATGAGACAAGAAAAAGAATAGCAGAAGTTGCAGTTAAAAATGGTAAAATTGCAGGTACTGTTGGAGGGCCGCACAACCTGGTAAAGCTGGTGGAGATGGGTTATAGATTTATCAGTATAGGAGCCGATGTAGTAGGCTTAAATAAATATTTCAGAGATTTGGCTTCAGAATTCGGAATTAAACTAGCAAAAAACATAGAAAGCTTGTATGGAGGAAATATAAAATGATGAACATACTTGATAAATTTTCCTTAAAGGGAAAAGTAGCTCTGGTAACAGGCGGAGCAGGCTTATACGGCAGGCAAATTGTAGAAGCCCTTGTCCAGGCAGGTGCAAAAACCTATGTGGCTTCAAGAAATGTAAATAATCTTGAAAAATTTGCAAATGAATTAAAAGAACAAGATTATGAAATTACGCCACTTTATTTGGACCAGGGAGATGAAGCCTCGATACTGGCTTTAAGAGACGAAATAATGAAACGGGAAGGAACCATTGATATTCTGGTCAATAATGCTGTGGCTCGACCCATGAAAAGTTGGAATGATGATTCTAAAGCTTTTGCAGAAAGCATGAGAGTGAATGCAACAGGTTTATTCATAATAACCCGGACATTTGGAGATATAATGGCTGAAAAGGGTTCCGGTTCCATAATAAATGTTGGTTCTATACAAGGGGTTATAGGTCCTGACACAACCTTATATGAAGGCTTGAACTTTCATAGCCTCATACCTGATTATTTCTTCCATAAAGGTGGCATGGTGAACTTTACAAGGTTTGTAGCAAGTTATTACGGGTCCAAAAATGTAAGATGTAATTGCATTATTCCAGGAGGTTTTAGAACAGAAAATCACCCTGAAACCTTTGTAAAACGTTATAGCGACAGGACATTTTTAGGCAGAATGGCAAATGACACTGATTTAATGGGAATTATTGTATTCCTGGCTTCTGATGCTTCAGCCTATATTACTGGCACAAATATTCCTGTTGATGGCGGATACACAGCAAAATAGGATAAGCCTTAATTATAATATTAATTTTCTTAAGAAAATATAATTTAATTAAAGATAAAATATGAATTAATTATGGTAAAATTAAGTAAATAAATTACATTAGGTATTGTATAAAATTGGAATACCCGCTATTAATAGTAAAATACTGGTAGAGGAGGTTTGGTTATGAAAAATTTATTTTCATTAAAGGACAAAGTAGTATTAATTACAGGAGGAATAGGATACCTTGGCTCTGCAGTGGTAAAAGGGATGGTTGCACATGATGCAACAGTAATGATTGCAGATGTCCTGGATAAAATACCTGAGGGACTTTTTACAGAAGAAGAGCTGAAAAGTATTGGGTATGTAAAGGCTGACATATCAGACACAAACTCAATAAAGGAAATGTTCAGGTATACAAAAGAAGTTTTCAAAAAGATTGATGTACTTATAAACTGTGCAGCTTATGGTGCAGGTTATGGAAAAGAAAGCATAATAGCTACTACACCTGATGAAGTATTTATCAAGGGACTTGACGGAACTATAGGAACCGTATTCAGATGCACAAGGGAAGTTATACCATATTTTGAAGAAAACGGAGGAGGCGTTATAGTTAATTTCGCTTCCATGTATGGAATGGTTTCTCCTGACCCTTCAATTTATGGTAACAGCGGACAGAATAATCCTGCAAATTATGGAGCAGGCAAAGCTGCAACCATCCAATTTACAAGATATTGTGCGGCTCATCTAGCAGATAAAAACATCAGAGTCAACTGTGTAACACCTGGTCCATTCCCAAGTCCTAAGAAGCTTCCTCCGGAAGATTTCCTGCAGCATTTAAGGAATAAAACAATGTTAAAGAGAGTCGGTAAGGCTGAAGAAATAGTTGGTGCAGTAATTTTGTTAGCTTCAGATGCCTCTTCTTTCATGACCGGCGCAAATATTGTAGTTGATGGAGGCTGGACAGCCTGGTAAGGGAGGAAGATAGTAATGATTGTAGATAAAATTGAAAATGCCTATCTTTATTTAGGTGTGAATTCATCAATAAAAAAGGCTCTTGAATTTCTGCAGAATAATGACTGCGCAAAATTGGAGCCGGGAAGATATGAAATTGATGGAGATACAGTGTATGCAAATGTTTCCAGGTATGATAGCAAACCCAGGGATAAAGGCGTATGGGAAGCCCACAGACGATATATAGATATTCAGTATGTGGCTGAGGGGAAAGAATTAATAGGTTATGCAAATCTGAAAGACCTAAAGGTAACAAAGGAATATGATAAAGAGGGAGATTACCTTCTCCTGGAAGGAAATGGGGACTTTATAACCGCAAGTAAGGGTACTTTTATTATCTTATGGCCGGAAGACGCTCATATGCCAGGTATTGCAATAAATGAACCTGAAAAAATTGCTAAAGTGGTTGTAAAAGTTAGGGTGTGAAGTCTGTACCCAATGAATGTACCCCCGATGAATAAATGGACCCAGATTTTTTTGAGTGGGGGGATTACATTTCACGTGAGATTTGTCCCGATAATTTGTCCCTGTTAAAAGGAGAGTGAAAGAATATGCATTATAAGGATATTAAGGGGATGAGAATATCCCAGTATACTTTAGGCACTGTCCAGTTAGGTATAGATTATGGTATAGCTAATAAGGCAGGTAAGCCTGGTATTGAAAAGAGTTTTAGCATTTTACAGACAGCAGAAGAATTAGGAATAAATGCTTATGATACTTCAGAAGCATATGGAGATTCAGAAAATATACTGGGAAAATATTTTACCGAAAAATCAGACAAGACCAACCAGCCTTTAATTATTACAAAGGTTAGGGCAAAACCTGGAGATGAGGCTGAAGGTGCTGATTTGGAAAAAAATATAACCAGTTATGTTGAAGCATCACTTGAGAGGTTAAATTTAAAAAGAATACCTATTTTGCTTTTGCATAATCCGAATGATCTATATACATTTGGTAAGAGAATGGCAGATGTAATGGAAAGACTGGTTACGCGGGGCTATATAGAAAAAGCAGGTGCTTCTGTATATACTACTGAAGATGTTGAAGAAATGCTTAAATATGATATTTATGAAGCCATACAGGTGCCTATGAACATTTTTGACCATAGGCTGATTAAATCCGGTGCTTTAAAGAAACTTATAGACAAGAACACTATAATTTTCGTAAGAAGTATTTTCCTGCAAGGCCTTTTCTTCTTAAATCCTGAGGAATTACAAGGCAAGCTTGTAAAAGCTAAGGAACCTCTTGTTAAGCTCCGTCAGTTTGCTGATAAAGCCGGTCTTAACATAGCTCAACTGGCTCTTTCTTATATAAGGGATATGGAAGGTATAACAAGCCTTGTTATAGGAGCTGAAACACCTGAGCAGGTAAGGGAAAATGCGAAATTAATGGAAACTCCCAGGTTGGATCCTGATTTGGTTGAAGAGATTGAAAGGACATTTACGGACATACCTGTAGAGATACTTAATCCAAGCTTGTGGAAATAGTGGTAACATGGTTTTAGCTCAAAATTCATTTACACTTAAATACAATAATAATAGTAATTAATAGTATCTAATAAAAACCCCTCTTATTGGAAATAATTTATATATTCCAACAAGGAGGGGTTTTTATGTGTCCGAAAAGAGGTGGAGTAATACTTATACTCTTTACATCGCTATTTTTAGTCCTAATATCCAGATTATTTTATCTTCAGGTATATAAGGGTGAAGCTCTTGCCAAGGCCTCATGGAGGCAGAGAGTAACTAATCTTGAACTTGATAGTACCAGAGGCAATATAACAGACAGAAATTTAATACCTCTTACCAACAGAACCAATAAATGTATTGCTGTTCTTAAATCATTATATTTCAGGGAAAACAAAGAGGAATTAAAAAAAGTTTGCGAGATCATGGGATTGGATTTTAATATGATTAAAAGAGAGATAGAGATAAAAAGTGTCCCTCTGCTTTTTGAAATCGATGAGGAAATAAGAGAAAAGATACTTAATATGGATACTGGCGGTGTGTCGGTAATAAATTCTCTTAAAAGATATGATAAGAATTCTGTTGCAAAACATATTCTTGGATATCTCAATAAAGCTGACGGAGTTGGGCAGACAGGGGTTGAAAAGCTATATGATGATATACTCAGACAAAAAAGGGAAAACTCATTAGGGGTGGTTACCGATGCCCAAAACCAACTGGTGGAAGGCATAGGATACAGGATAAAAAAGGCTGCTGAAGAAAAAAGCAAGTTAAATATAAAGCTGACAATTGACTACCATATGCAACGTATCGTAGAAGAAGTTATGGAGAAAAAAAACATGGCAGGAGCAGTTATTATTGAGGATATTTATAGCGGTGATATTCTTGCAATTGCCAGCAAACCAGATTTTGACCAGAATAATATAGAACACTACTTAAATAGCTCCAATAATGAACTTTTTAACAGATCGGTAGCGTCATATAACCTGGGTTCCATATTTAAAATAATTGATTTAGCCTGTGCTTTTGAGAATGAAATCAGTTTGCCTGAAGAATTTGAGTGCACAGGATCTATAAATGTTGACGGTAATGATTTTAAATGTTCTTCCTATGAGGACGGAGGACACGGATTTATTGACCTGGAAAAAGCATTTTCCTTGTCTTGTAATCCTTACTTCATAAAATTAGGAATTGATATAGGATACAGAGAACTAATAAGAATGGCCCAAAAATTCGGACTGGGCAGCCCTTCCGGCATACTTGCCCAAGGATTGGCTGAATCTTCAGGAAATCTGCCTGACATAAACAGTTACTATAGCAGGGGAGATATTGCTAATATTTCTATTGGTCAGGGAGAAATAATGGCAACACCTCTTCAGGTGGTTAATATCGTTGCTACAGTAGCAAATGGAGGAATAAAGAATAATACCAATATTCTGGATTCAGTGATTGATGATGAAGGGCGTAAGGTCAGGGAATTAAAGATAAGAAAATGGGAACGGGTGATATCAAACAGAACTGCTGACAGAATAAAAAGGCTTATGGAAGTAGTTACCAGAAACGGGACGGGAATAGAGGCAAACCTGCTTTTGTGGGGAGGTTCGGCAGGAAAAACAGGAAGTGCAGAAACAGGTCGTGAAAATGTAGTCCATGCCTGGTTTGCCGGTTATTTCCCAGTTAGAAATCCCAGATATGCTATGGTGGTATTTGTAGAAGAA
>DULL01000053.1 GCA_012840395.1 Clostridiaceae bacterium
ACTCAGTGCCAGAGACAACCCCGCTCGACTTGCATGTGTTAGGCACGCCGCCAGCGTTCGTCCTGAGCCAGGATCAAACTCTCTAATTAAACTTTATTAGTTAGCCTGATTGGCTCTAATTACCTTATTCTTTACCATAAGTTCTTCACCTATGGGCTGTCATTTCTATGACAACTCAATTGACGAGTTCCTTTTTTCAATACACTGTTCAATTTTCAAAGTCCATTCGCCGCTCCAACAGCAGCTTTATTATACTACCACGCTGCTTCTTTTTTGTCAACTACATTTTTTACTTTTTTCTTGTTGTTGTTGATGATGTATCAGCGACGCAGCTTTTATAATATACCATTCGAAGCATGAATTATCAACTGTTTAAACTTTTAATAATCAACTTTTTATTAATTTATAATTAAAATACTATAGTATTCATAAAAATACTATAGTATTCATTAAAATTCTCTGGTGCCATTTTAATTTTTATCACATTCCGGGCTTAATAAAAGTTATATATAACTATCTTTATATAATAATCTTTAATATACATTATTACTTAAATATCATAATCTTCATCTTCATTTTCATCGTTTTTTCCATTATCATATTCATCTTCTTCATCATTGTAATAATCCTCATTACTGTCATAACCTTCGTTATCGTAATCCTCGTTTTCATCTTCATTTACTATCCTGGTTACGCAAACCACCTTATTATTTTCTGTGGGTTTCATTAGTGTAACTCCCTGGGTTGCTCTTCCTAATACACTGATTTCACTTACGTTCATCCTTATTATTGTTCCGTCAGTACTAATCAGCATTATATCGTCAGTATCTTTTACAAGTTTTATTCCTACAAGATAGCCGGTTTTCTCGGTAACTCTGTATGTGAGCACACCTTTTCCGGCACGATTTTGCACTTTATATTCTTCGAGTCTTGTCCTTTTGCCAAAGCCATTTTCAGTTACAACTAGAAGACTTGAATTTTCCATGGAAGTTGCCATTCCAATTACGCAATCTCCCTCATCAAGCTTAATTCCTGTTACACCTTGAGAGATTCTGCCCATTGGACGGACATCTTTTTCGGCAAATCTAATAGACAAGCCATTCCTTGTAACCAGAATAATATCACTGTTTCCATCAGTCAACCTGACGTCTATCAATTCATCGCCTTCCCTGAGAGTTACCGCTGCCAAACCACCTTTACGGATATTGTCGTACTCCATTAATCTGGTCTTTTTAACCAGTCCGTATTTTGTAGCCATAATAAGGTACAAATCTTCTTTATATTCAGCAATAGGTATAACTGTAGTTACCTTTTCGTCACTGTCGAGTTCAAGAATATTTACTATAGCAGTACCTTTTGCATGGCGGCCTGCTTCAGGAATTTGATAAGCCTTTAACCTGTATACTTTACCTTTATTAGTAAAGAACAGTATATAATCATGTGTTAATGTAGTAAATAGATTTTCTACAAAATCTTCTTCCCTGGTACTTAATCCTGCTATACCCTTGCCTCCTCTTCTCTGACTCTTATACATATCTGCCGGCATTCTTTTAATATATCCGAAATGAGTGAGAGTAATGACTTCCTTTTCCTCCTGTATCAAATCTTCTATGTCTATTTCAGTTTCACCAGTAGTTATTTCGGTTCTTCTTTCATCTGCATATTTTTGTTTAATAACTAATAATTGATCTTTAATAATTTTAAGTTTAAGATGTTCATTTGCAAGAATATCTTTGTAGTACTTGATTTTTTCCAAAATATCATTATACTCTTCTTCAAGTTTTTCTCTTTCTAAGGCTGTCAACCTTCCAAGCCTCATATCAACAATTGCCTGGGCCTGTTTATCACTAAATTCAAATCTTTTCATTAAAGCGACCTTGGCATTTGCTTCATTTTTAGATCCACGGATTATTTTAATCACTTCATCAAGATGATCAATGGCAATTTTAAGACCTTCTAAAATATGTGCCCTTGCTTCAGCTTTATCAAGATCGAATTTTGTTCTCCGGGTTATAACATCTAACTGGTGCCTTATGTAGTGGTCAATAACCTGCCTTAAAGTAAGTATCCTGGGTTCGAACTTACCATCCTCTGTCTGAATAAGGGCAAGCATATTCACACTGAAAGTATCTTGCATCTGCGTATGTTTATATAATTGATTAAGCACTATCTGAGCATTTGCATCTTTCTTAAGTTCAATTACTATCCTGACAGGATCAATTCTATCAGATTCTTCTCTTAGATCTGATATTCCTTCAATTTTTTTGTCTTTTATTAGTTCAGCTATTTTTTCTATTAATTTTGCTTTGTTAACCTGGTAAGGAAGATCCTTTACAACTATTCTTTGCTTTGAGCTGCTTACTTGCTCTATTTCTGCTCTTGCCCTTACAATAATCCTGCCCCTACCGGTTTTATAAGCACTTCTTATCCCTTCTTTTCCAACTATTATTCCTCCTGTTGGAAAATCGGGACCTTTAATAACTCTATTAAGCTCTTCAAAGGAAACATCCGGTTTATCAATAACAAGAATTATTCCATCTATTACTTCGCCTAAATTATGGCAAGGAATATTGGTGGCCATCCCAACAGCTATTCCTGATGATCCGTTCACCAGAAGATTAGGAAATGTTGAAGGAAGAACCACAGGTTCCATCTCATGTTCGTCAAAATTAGGTTTAAAGTCTACAGTATCTTTATTTATGTCCGCCAACATTTCCATGGCAATTTTAGAAAGCCTTGCTTCTGTATACCTCATAGCAGCCGGTGGATCGCCGTCTCTTGAACCAAAATTTCCATGGCCGTCAATCAGTACATGTCTTAAAGAAAAATCCTGTGCCATGCGTACCAGGCTGTCATATACCGCAGCTTCTCCATGAGGATGAAATTTTCCAAGTACTTCTCCAACTGTAGAGGCACATTTTCTATATGGTTTATCAGGAGTAAATCCTAACTGGTACATTGCATAGAGGATTCGCCTATGTACCGGCTTTAATCCGTCTCTTACATCTGGCAAAGCTCTGTCTGCTATTACACTCATTGCATAATCTATAAAGGATTTTTTCATTTCTGTCTCGATATCAACAGGTATTATCGTCTGATTACTAGTGGCTTTAATTTCTTCCATCTGTCAGTTTACCTCTTTCAATGCGGTATTTAGAAAGTATATCCATTAGCTATATTCTAATAAAATAATTAAAAACTGTCTAGCGATGCCAAATATAATTTATTTTTTGGGGACTCTTACAACAAATTCAATATATTCTCCCCTATCTATCTGGGCTGCTTTTGCATTTATACCGGATTTTCTCATTACATCAATAGCTTGTTTAATTGTATTCACAAATATTCTTATATCTTTAATTGCTCTTGTGATTTTTTTACTTGAATTAACAACTGTTTCTCTTCGTGTATATTTTTCAATAGCCTTTTCTACCAACTCTTCTGTCTTTTTAACATTATAGCCTCTTTCACAAACAATTTTTAATACTTTAAGTTGAAGTTGTTCATCATGAAGCTTCAAGAGAGCTCTTGCATGCCTTTCTGTAAGATTGTTATCCATGAGAATCTTTTTTACCAGGGGTGATAATCTAAGCAATCTTATTTTATTAGCAATTGTAGATTGGCTTTTTCCTATTTTTTGAGCCAATTGTTCCTGAGTAAAACCATGCTCTGTTATTAAATTATTGTAGCCCTCTGCTTCCTCCAAATAAGTAAGATCTTCTCTCTGAAGATTTTCAATAAGTGCAATAACTGCAGAATCATTATCATCTACATTGATTACTATAGCAGGTATCTCTGTCAAACCTGCCATGGTAGCTGCTCGCAGCCTTCTTTCGCCCGCAACAAGTTCATAGGTATTATTGGATATTTTTCTGACATTAATGGGTTGCATTACACCATATTGTTTAATTGATTCACATAATTCATCCAGAGCTGCCTTGTTAAATTGTTTCCTAGGCTGGTAGGGATTCGGCCTTATGCTGTTGATACTAATGTAGGTAATATTCTTTAATCCGTCTTTTTTTGTCATTTTAATATCCTGTATTTTATTTTCAAGCATTTTCACACCATCCTTTATTATTATTCGTTTATTTGGGCCATTTTTTTGCTCTGGTTAACTATGAGTTGTTAATTATAAAAAATATATTCTACAGTTTTTATTTCATTCCTTTTTTTGTAACCATAAATCGCTCGCCCAAATATACCATAATATAGCATGATAATTCTTATAATAAAGGTTCTTTTGATGGTTTGCCTGCTTTTCTAGGATATTTTGTAGGAGTATGTCGTAATTTTCTTATAATTATAATGCTTCTTTTACTGTCATTAAATGGCAAAAATAGTTCGTTTACTTCTTCGACCTCAGCTCCCAGTAACTCTAATGCCTTTCTTGAATCCGACAATTCCTCCAGATTACTTCCTTTCATTGCTATAAAAATTCCTCCAGGTCTAACAAAAGGAATACTATATTCAAGAAGCACTGGCAAACTGGCGACAGCTCTTGCAACAGCTATATCAAATTTTTCCCTAAAATCCGGATTGTTTCCGTAGTCCTCTGCTCTGCCATGAGCAGTTGAAATACCCACAAGATTTAAAGATTTTATCACTTCATCTAAAAACCTGATTCTTTTTTCCAGAGAATCAAGAAGAAAGACATTTATTTCTGGGCAAACCAATTTAACAGGAATACCAGGAAATCCTGCTCCGGTACCTATGTCGATTAAATTACTGCCTTTACCTTTAATAAAAGGATATATGCTAAGAGAATCAATAAAGTGTTTTATAATTATTTCTTTATCATCCTCTATTGCTGTCAGATTTATTTTTTTATTCCAGGACTGTAATAAATTCTTATACTCTAAAAATTGTATTAGCTGAACTTCATCCAGCTGAAGGTTGAAAGTTTTTGCCCCTTCAGCAAGAATATTTTTTAAATTTTCATCAAACATAAGGTAAGGAACCTCTCCTTTCAAGGAAGCATAGGGACGGTTCTCCTGCTTCCATACAATTTAGCGCTCCCGTTTTAATTGCTCCAGATATATTAACAGTACCGAGATGTCTGCCGGGGAGACCCCAGGTATCCTTGAAGCCTGTCCAATTGAAGAAGGCTTAACTTTATTTAATTTCTGCCTTGCTTCTGTACTTATACCCTTAATTTCATTATAATCAATATCAGCAGGCAATTGTTTCATTTCAAGCTTTTTAAATTGCTCCACTTGCATCAATTGCCTCTTTATATAACCTTCATACTTTATAGATATTTCAACCTGTTCTTTCACTGCAAAATCTAAATCAGGCCTGTTTTCATCAATTTCAGCCAGATCCTCGTAACTTATTTCCGGCCTTCTTAAAAGCTCGCTCATTCTGATTCCACTTTTTATTGGAGTACTATTTCTTTTTTTCAATAGATTATTTACCTTTTCAGTAGGAGCAACCACTATTTTATTTATTCTTTCTATTTCTTTTTCAATCTGATTTTTCTTTTCTAAAAACTTTTTATACCTTTCTTCGCTTATTAATCCAATCTTATAGCCTATAGGTGTAAGTCTGATATCTGCATTGTCCTGTCTTAACAAAAGACGGTACTCAGATCTCGAAGTCATTATCCTGTAAGGTTCATTTGGACCTTTAGTAACAAGATCATCTATCAATACTCCTATATATGCCTCGGATCTGTCCAGTATTATAGGTTCCTCTCCACGCACTTTTCTGGCTGCATTAATTCCGGCTATTAATCCCTGGGCTGCAGCTTCTTCATATCCGGAACTTCCGTTAATCTGTCCTGCACTAAAAAGGCCCTTAATGCTTTTTAGTTCCAGAGATAAACTAAGCTGGGTTGGGTTTATGCAATCATATTCAATTGCATAAGCATTCCTCATTATCGAAACATTTTCCAAACCAGGTATTGTCCTTAACATCTCCAATTGAACATCTTCCGGGAGGCTTGTAGATAAACCCTGAAGATACATTTCTTCTGTATCTAATCCCATAGGTTCAATAAATACCTGATGCCTTTCCTTGTCTGCGAACCTGACTACTTTGTCTTCAATAGAGGGACAATAGCGGGGTCCTATTCCTTCTATCATTCCACTGTACAAAGGAGCCCTATGCAAGTTCTCCGTTATAATTCTGTGAGTATCTTTATTGGTATAAGTCAACCAGCATGAAATCTGTTCTTTTTCTATTTGCTCTGTCTCAAATGAAAAAGGTACAATTACCGGATCTCCTGGTTGCTCTATGGTTTTTGAAAAATCAATACTTCTCCGGTTAACCCTGGCAGGTGTCCCGGTTTTAAACCTAAAAATCTCTACACCTAGCTTCTTTAAACAATCTGAAAGTTTATTCGCAGGTAATTGTCCGTCCGGTCCACCGCTATAACTTGTATCACCAATGATTATCTTACCTTTGAGGTATGTACCGGTACATAATATTATTGTTCTACAGGTATAAATTGCACCTGTGTTCGTTTTAACACCGACCGCAGTTTTTATGCCATCCTGTTCTTCTATGATAATATCAACTATTTCTGCCTGTTTTATATCAAGATTCTCCTGTTTCTCAAGAGTATGCTTCATTTCTATCTGATATTTTCTTCTATCAACCTGAGCCCGCAAAGAATAAACAGCAGGTCCCTTTGAAGAATTAAGAATTTTTGATTGAATAAAAGTCTTATCCGCAATTTTACCCATCTCGCCTCCAAGAGCATCTATTTCTCTTACGAGATGACCTTTCCCTGTTCCCCCTATATTTGGATTGCAAGGCATATTTGCTATATTATCCAGATTAGTAGAAAATATTACTGTCCTGCAACCTAACCTGGCACCGGCCAGTGCGGCTTCACATCCCGCATGGCCTGCACCTACAACAACTATATCATAATTTCCAGCATGAAATTCTGCCATTATATCAACAACCCTTTCCTGCTATTTACCCAAACAAAACCTGCTAAAAATCTCATGTAACACATCCTCACTTACAGTCTCTCCTGTTATTTGCCCAAGATAGTCCGCTCCTCTGCTGATATCAATTGATATTATATCCAGCGGTAATCCGGATCGGCAACCATCCAAGGCTTCTTTCATACATATCTTTGCTTTTTCCATAAGGTTCTTATGTCTTATGTTAGTAATGATAATTTCATTACTGTAATTTATCTCTCCCCCTACAAACAATTTATATATTTTGTCTGTCAGCTCCTCTACTCCTGTACCTTTCAGGAGAGAAACCTTCACTGTTTCTATCCCTTCAAGTTTGTTCTTGATATCATTTTCTGTTTTATTACATTCTTTTTCTTCTACCAAATCTATTTTATTAATTAAGACTATAATCTTTTTATCTTTTGCTTTTTGTACCATTTCCAGATCTTCGTTGCTAATACCTGTCCTTACATCAATCATCAATATTACAAGATCTGCTGCTAAAATTTCCTTTTCTGTCTTTTGAACACCTATTTTTTCCACAGGATCTTCTGTTTCACGTATACCTGCAGTATCCAGTATTCTCATAGGTATACCCTTAATATTTATATAATCTTCAATAACATCTCTGGTAGTACCGGGTATATCTGTTACTATGGCTCTGTCTTTCCCGGTAAGTTCATTTAACAGCGATGATTTTCCTACATTTGGTTTCCCAACTATTACTGCTTTTATGCCCTCTTTAATAATTCTTCCTTTTTCAAAGCTTTTTATCAAATTCTCCAGTTCATAATAGGTTTCATGAATGGTACTGCAGGTCTCCTCTAATGTAATTTCTTCTATGTCGTACTCCGGGTATTCTATATTAACTTCTATATTGGCAATCAGGCTGATTAGTTTTTTTCTTATTTCTTTCAGCCTACGAGAAAGCTTTCCCTCCAATTGTTCAATAGCCGCTTTGCTGCTCTCTTTTGTTTTTGAATTAATTATGTCTATTACTGCCTCTGCCTGGGATAGATCAATTCTGCCGTTGAGAAAAGCCCTTTTTGTGAATTCTCCCGGTTCAGCAAGTCTTGCTCCCTCTCTAATTACTAGTTCAAGGACATTTCTTAAAACCGTCATACCTCCGTGACAGTTTATCTCTACCATATCTTCCCTTGTAAACGTATGAGGTTTTCGCATCTTTGAAATAAGCACTTCATCTATGATTTCACCTGCACTGGGGTCAATTATTTTTCCATACTTTATAGTATGGGATTTAATATTGCTAAAATCCTTTTTACCTATAAAAATTTTTTCTGCTATTTCAAAAGCTTTATCACCACTTATTCTTATAATACCAATACCTCCTGTTCCGGCAGGAGTGGAAATAGCAGCAATTGTATCATCTGTTTGCAAAATGCTCATGGCTTTCTCCTATCTCAATAAATGTCTCCTTCTTCTTAAAATGATTCTTTTTAAAATACTTCCTTAAATAGCTCTTTAAATCAAAAGGGACTCAAGACATTTAATCATTGAGTCACCCTCACATTCACTTTATCACAATTTTCCCAATTATTTTAATGCTATTACTACTTTCCTGTTAGGTTCATCTCCTATGCTGTAAGTTTTTACACCTTTATAACCCTGGAGTGCTGAATGTATTATTCTTCTTTCATAAGGATTCATAGGTTCAAGAGTAATGCTCCTTCTATTTTTTATTACTTTTTGGGCCAATCTATCAGCAAGTTTTAACAATGTTTCTTCCCTTTTTTCTCTATAGTTTTCAATATCCAAAGTCACTCTCTTATACACTTCGCTATTCTTATTCACTACAAGGCTGGTTAAATACTGCAGGGCATCTAAGGTTTCTCCTCTTCTTCCTATAATTATTCCACTATCTTCCGCTCTTATATTAATAGTAATTGCATCTTCTTGCTCTGAAGCTTCAACCTCTGCTAATATACCCATCTTCTCAAAAACGTCCGTTAAAAATTCTTTGGCTTTGTCGATATACTTTTCTTTCAGTATAACTCTAACCTTCGCTGCTCTGCTACCTATTCCGAATATTCCTTTGTTTCCCTCTTCAATAATTTCTACCTCAACATCTTCCCTTCCCACATTAAGTTCTTCAAGAGCAAGAGATATAGCTTCATTTACTGTCTTACCGCTTTTTTCCAAAATATAAGCCATTATCCTTATTTAACCTCCTTCTTACCTAAAACATATTTATTTATATACAATTGCTGGAATATCTGAAACACATAACCCGCTATCCAATACAAAATTACACCTGCAGGAAGCTGGAATGAAAAAAATAATGTCATAATAGGACCTACATATAACATGCTATTTGGAGTTGATGCGGAAGAAGATTGTTTGTTCTTTCCTTTAGTTTCAGGAGCTGGTGGTGTTGACATTTTTGTAGAAATATATGTTGTAATAACACCAAGAATCGGTAATATCAATAAAGGAAGATATATTCTTGCTGTCTCAGGGCTAAACAAGAGCTTAAAATCATAGGTTGGCTTTTCGCTTAGGTCAAGGCCAAGAAATCTAAAATTAATTAATTCACTCTTATTTAATAGAACATCTCCTATCTTGAGTACAATATTTCCAGCCTGGTCAGCAAGCTCTCCCGTCTGAGTTATGACAAAATTTCCGGCTTGCTTTAATGATTTAATAGCTTGAAAAACTATATTTCCTTCACTATTAAACAAGTGTTGGTTATTGCTAAAAAACCTTAAAACATTGATTTCTGATGCAGAAGCCATTACACCAACATTAGCTATATCCTTCAAAGCCACAATCTGTGCAGCTGTTTTCTTAAGCATAAATTTCAAAGGTTGAATTATGACCCAATAAAGAGATAAAATAATTGGTAACTGAACAAGCATAGGAAAACATCCGGAAGCCGGATTAATATTATTATCCTGATACACTTTCATTAGTTCTTGATTTAATTTCTCTTTATCATTTTTATATTTTCTCTGTATTTCATTTATAAGCGGTTGTATTTCCTGCATTTTTGCTGTTGAGCGGTACTGCTTTATATTTAACGGTAACAATGCCAGTTTTGTTATCAGTGTAAATATCAGTATTGCTACTCCATAATTACCAAAAGCCATTGTATTGTATATAAAATACAAGAACTGACCCAATATTTCCGCTATCGGATCCAGTATATTCATTTATTACATCTCCCTCCTATTTAACCGGATCATATCCCCCAGGATGAAATGGATGACACTTTAAAATTCTTTTTATTGCCAACAAACTACCCTTAACACTTCCATATTTCAATATCGCATCAATCGCGTATTGGGAACAAGTTGGATAAAATCTGCAAGTTGGATTTAATTTAATGGGAGATACCCACTTCTGATAAAATCTAATAATTAGAATTAACAGTTTATCAAACAATCCCATTTCTCCTGATCAAATATTTTTAGCTTTTTCACCAAATGTTTCATTTCTTTTTTCACTGCTGAAAAATCCGGTATATCCAGATTGTGCCTGGCAGTAACTACAATATCATATCCACTTTCTATAAATTCTTCATACTGTCTGTAGCTCTCTTTTATCAGGCGCTTTAATCTATTTCTTTTAACACTCTTACCATATTTTCTGCTTATAGATATTCCAAGCCTGTTCTTTTCCGAGTTATTGGGGAGGATGTATAAAATCATATATTTTCCTACATAAAACCTACCCTTTTTATAAACTCTCTGAAACTCGTAATTTTTTTTTAAAGGAACAGTCTTATTCATGCAATCCTCTCTAATCCTTTATTAATGTAAATATAATTATTTACATTAAAGAAAAAGACCACATTCATGCGGTCTTATGCTGAAAGTACTTTTCTACCTTTAAGTCTGCGTCTAGCCAATACCTTTCTACCGCTTGAAGTACGCATTCTTTTCATAAAACCATGTACTTTCTTTCTTTGTCTTTTCTTTGGCTGATATGTTCTTTTCACTGCTAACACCCCCATTCTTGCCATTAAGCCCACTAGATGTCATTCATTAATTAATTCTTTCCAAAAAAAATAATTTATTTCATTTTTTTGTTATATTATTGGTACATAGCAAACAATTTATTAGTTATTAGTAACTAAAAAAACGCATATGATAAGCAAATTATATATTATAATAATTGATCGTGTCAAGAAACATAGCAATGTATTTTATGCCTTTAAAAATAATTATTGTTATTTTATCAGATATTTAAAATAATAATGAATTATTAAAATTCAACATATTTTTGTGGATAACTCTAGAAATAATATGTTTTTTTGTGGATAAGTTGGCTTTTTATTATTGAATATTGGTTAAAAGTCTGATATATTATTAATGCCTATAAATTGTATAAAACTATACAAAGCTATATAATTTGCTTTAGTTTGATTCAAATAATAATTATAATTTTTATCCACAGGGAAATAGTTATGAATTAGATGTATTATTTTATGTCAATAATCTAATAGGTAGTTTTGTTTATATTTTTGTATGTTAACGTTTACTTTGCTTTATAACTTTCTTATGGTTAATAATAAAAATATAAAATATATGCCTTTTATTGGCAGATTGGCGGTTATATAATATGAATCCTCAACTACATAGCATTTGGCAGCGAACACTTGAATTATTAAAGGACGAGCTTACTGAAATCAGCTATAATACATGGATTAAGACCATAGAACCACTTAGTATTGAGAATGATACTATTGAACTAGGTACTCCAGCTGACTTCAATAAGGGCATACTTGAAACGAGATATTCATTCCTTATACAAAATGCCCTCACTCAAGTTACGTCTAAAAAATATAAATTGAATTTTGTGGTCTATTCAAAAGAATCTGAAAAAAAGAGCCAAAGCCAGACTTCCTCAAACTATGAGGATAATGGGATAATGCTTTTAAATCCAAAATATACCTTTGATACATTTGTTATAGGAAATGGAAACCGTCTGGCTCATGCTGCTTCTGTAGCAGTAGCCGAAGCTCCTGCTAAAGCATATAATCCTCTCTTCTTATACGGTGGGGTAGGGTTAGGAAAAACTCACCTTATGCATGCTATAGGGCACTACATTATAAGCCAGAATAGCGGACAGAAAGTACTTTATGTATCTTCTGAAAAATTTACAAATGAACTTATTAATGCTATTAAAGATGACAGAAATGAAGAATTCAGGTCTAAATATAGAAGTATTGATATTCTGCTAATTGATGATATTCAGTTCATTGGAGGAAAAGAGCGTACCCAGGAGGAATTCTTCCATACTTTTAATGCTCTTTACGAAGCAAATAAACAAATTATTATTTCCAGTGATAAGCCTCCCAAGGAAATTACCACTCTTGAAGAAAGGCTTCGTTCAAGATTCGAATGGGGACTTATTGCTGATATACAACCACCAGACCTTGAAACCAGAATAGCTATTTTAAGAAAAAAAGCACAATTGGAAAATTTCATAGTGCCTGATGATGTGCTTGAATTTATCGCTGAGAACATCGCTTCAAATATTCGTGAATTAGAAGGAGCATTAAACAGGATAATTGCATATTCATCTCTAACAAATAGTAAAATTACAATTGAATTTGCAAGTGAGGCACTTAAGGAAATATTACTGGCTAATAAAACTAAAACTATTAATACAACAACAATAATTGAAGCTGTTTCAAGATATTACGACTTAAAACCCGAAGATTTCAAATCAAAGAAAAGGAACAGGGAGATATCTTTTCCCAGGCAAATCGCAATGTATTTATGCAGAGAGCTTACCGATTTGTCATTGCCTAAAATAGGAGAATCTTTTGGAGGAAGGGATCATACCACTGTTTTACATGCAATAGAAAAAATTTCTAGTGAAATTGAGTCTAATCCTGAAGTAAGAAGATCTCTGGAAGAATTAAAAAGAAATCTTACAGGAAATTAATATTCCACAATTTATGTGTATATGTTGAATTTTTTATGTGGATAATCTTTTTAAGCAATTAACTAAATAAAATTGTAGATAAAAATCTCTTGTTATTAACAATATTTATAACAAGTGAAACACTAGAAATATCAACTTTAATATAACTTATACACATTACTGACAATGATTACTATTATTATTACTAAAGAAAAATATATGAAATTCATAACTAACCAAGTTTCATTGGAAAAAGCTGGAGGTACAAAATGAAAATAGTATGCTCAAAAGAATATTTGCTAAACGGTATTAATGTAGTACAAAAAGCTGTTTCAACTAAATCAACAATGCCAATATTAGAGGGTATTTTATTTGAGGCGGGCAATAATTTAAAACTTGTTGGAAATGACCTGCAGATAGGAATAGAGTGTTTTGTAGATGCAGATATAATAGATAAGGGATCGATAGTATTAAATTCTAGAATTATAGGTGATATCGTAAGAAGACTTCCTGATTCTGAAGTATTAATTGAAGTCAAAGAAAATAATGAAGTATTAATAGAATGTGAAAATTCTCATTTTTTGATTAAAGGACTTAGTTCAGAAGGTTATCCTGATTTACCTTTTGTTAGCAGAGAAAATGAATTTAAAATTAACCAAAACTTGTTAAAGGAAATGGTCAGGCAGACTATTTTTGCCGTAAGTCTGGATGAAAACAGGCCAATTTTAACAGGAACCTTAATCGAATGTAAAAACGGACAGCTTACTTTTGTATCAATTGACGGTTTCAGAATGGCACTAAGAAGAGAAAATATTGATAACAAAGAGGCTGAATTAAAGGTAGTAGTGCCAGGTAAAACACTTAATGAAATAGTTAAGATAATTCAGTCAGAGGATGAAGATATTTCAATTTACAGTTCAAAAGGAACAGTTCTTTTTGACATGGGTAATTGCAAGATGGTATCCAGGCTTCTGGAAGGTGAATATTTAAATTATAATAGTATTATCCCTGAGGAAAATAAAACAAAAGTACGCATAAATACAAAAGATCTGTTGGGAGCCATCGAAAGAGCTGCTTTAGTTATACCTTCAGATGAAAAGAGGTACCCTATAAGCTTTGAGATAAAAGATGATATCATGATAATATCTTCAAATACAGAGATAGGTGCGGTAAAAGAGGAAATTAATATTATGACTGAAGGCAAGGAAATTGACATAAGCTTTAACCCGAGATATTTTATTGATGCATTAAGGGTAATTGATTGTGAAAATATTGATATTTATTTTACTACATCAATAGGTCCCTGTACGTTAAGGCCTGTTGTAGGAGATTCATTTATATATATGATTCTACCTGTAAGAAGGTGAGGACATGGAAATCGAAAAAGTAATAATTAATACCGAGTTTATAAAACTAGACCAGTTTTTAAAATGGGTTGGTATTAATCCAACTGGATCAGATGCCAAAGCGATGATTCAGGAAGGTAAAGTTAAAGTGAACGGAGAGCAAGAAACCAGAAGAGGCAGGAAATTAAGAAAAAGTGATATAGTAGAAGTCAATGGCAGAATTTTTGAAATTGTATGAACTTTAAAAATTTACATAAAAATAATCAAAAATAGGATTGGGGTAAACTGCTTTTGTTCATTAAAACTATACGACTAAAGAACTTTAGAAATTATGAATCCTTAGACTTGGATTTTTCAAAAAATATTAATGTACTTTACGGAGAAAATGCTCAGGGAAAAACTAACATCCTTGAGTCCATTTTTTTATGTGCTTCAGGAAGATCACACCGTACTTCAAAAGATGCGGAAATGGTGATGGTGGGAAAAAATGGATATGTTGTGGAACTGATAGTCCGGAGAAAAGACAGAGATGTAAAAATAGAAATATGCTATGATTTAAATGAGCGAAAAAAAATAAGAATAAATGAAATACCTGAAAAAAAAATAGGTAGCTTAATAGGGAATTTAAATGCAGTTATATTTTCACCTGAAGATTTAGATATTATTAAGGACGGCCCTTCTGCCAGAAGAAGATTTTTAGATATTACAATAAGTCAAATAAGTCCAGGTTATTTTTATGATCTGCAGCAATATGGAAAAATACTTGCAAATAGAAATTATTTATTAAGAGAAATACCAAAAAATAGTAAACTAATTGATACACTTGATATTTGGAGCAGAAACCTGGCAGATGTTGGCTCAAGAATAATTATTGCCAGACAAAAATTCATCAGAAATATTAATTTAAAATTAAGAAAAAATCATAGCAAGCTTACAGCTGGTAAAGAATCTCTTGAACTGGTTTATAGACCTTCTGTTAATATTTGTGAACTTGAATATGAAAAGGAGATTGCTGAAATATTCTTTAAGACATTACAAAAAGAAAGGCAAAAGGAAATATTAAAAGCAACTACTTTGTATGGGCCTCAAAGAGATGACTTCGATTTAATGCTAAATAAAATGGATGTTAAGTTATATGGTTCCCAAGGTCAGCAAAGAACTTGTGTTTTATCTGTTAAATTATCTGAAGTTGATATAATGCAGGAAGAAACCGGTGAGCTTCCTGTGCTGCTTTTAGATGATGTTATGTCTGAACTGGATAACAACAGACAGGAATTTTTACTAAATTCTATTAAAGATATTCAGGTTTTTGTTACTTGTACAAATAAAAATATTTTTCTTCATGACAATATACACGGCATTAGATTTTTTAAAGTTGAAAAGGGCGAAGTTGTAAGACAGTAAATATTAAGTCAAAAATATTTATTTAAAAATTAAAAAGAATCATCAGCTGTATTATATATGATGAAATAAGTTAGTGTAAAATTACTTTGGGAAAAAACCAAAAAATAAAAGATAAGAGTATCTCTCCTGTGATATCATGTAATTTATGAAGAACCACAATAATCACAGAAAAGGAGATACTCTTATGGAACTAA
>DULL01000054.1 GCA_012840395.1 Clostridiaceae bacterium
ACAGTGGTGGGGTGCCGCCCAGGCTGACAAACCATATGGGAGATGCTTGTTGTCAAGGGCATTCCGGAAATACGCGATATCAGGATGATTCTTTGCTTCTTTTCCCTACAGTAAATTAACGCTATCGTCCCTCTTAAAACACTTGAACAATTAGTTTTATTGTGATATTATAAATTTTCGAGAATTGAATCTTTTATCCTTGCTCTGTACTTTGTTACAGGGCCGTTCAGACCGGGAGGAGGTGAATTTAATGGCTAACAAATATGAAGCTATTTTTATAGTTAACACTGAGCTTGAAGAAGAAGGCATAAAAGCTTTGGTGGAGAAATTTAAGAACCTTTTGGAAACTTCAGCACAATTAGAAAACATAGATGAATGGGGAAAGAGAAAATTAGCTTATCCCATTAAGGACAGAAGCGAAGGTTACTATGTAATGGTAGAGTTCAGTTCAGATTCTCAGTTTCCCAAAGAACTTGAAAGAAATTTCAAGATTACAGAAGGTGTCTTAAAGTATATCATTGTCAGAAAAGATTAATTAAGGCTGGATTTTTTCGGGCATAATAGGAAATATGAAAGTGATTAGGTGATACTATGAATAAAGTTATTTTAATGGGAAGACTGACAAAAGATCCTGAGCTTAGGTTTACATCAGTGAATAATATACCAGTATGCACCTTTACCCTCGCTGTAAACAGAAGGTTTGTGAGACAGGGAGAGGAAAGGCAGGCTGATTTTATTCCTGTTGTTGTATGGAACAAGTTAGCAGAGTTCTGTCAGAAATACTTCCAGAAAGGGCAACAAGTATCAATTGTCGGAAGAATCCAGACTAGAAGTTGGGAAGACAATGAAGGCAAGAAACATTATGTAACTGAAGTTATTGCCGAAGAAGCATATTTTGCTGACAGCAAAAGAGATAACTATTCATCTCTGAAGCTGCAGGATGCGAGTGAGTCCGACCATGGAGATGGTTTCTATACTTTGGATGATGATGAACTTCCATTTTAGCTGGAAAAAGTTATTATCTGTGAGTTTGAAGAATTTGTCATGTTGATGAAGGGAGGTTATATAGATGTCAGGGAAAAAAGATACTAAGGGATCTAATAAGGATTCTTACGATAAAACTGATAACAAAAGCGCTATGAGAGTAAGAAGAACAAAGAAAAAAGTATGTGCTTTTTGTATGGAAAAAGCTACAGAAATTGACTATAAAGATGTTGCTAAGTTGAGAAAGTACATTTCCGAAAGAGGTAAAATTCTTCCAAGAAGGACATCCGGAAATTGCGCAAAACACCAGAGACAACTTACAACTGCAATTAAAAGAGCTCGACACATTGCTCTACTGCCTTTCACTGCAGAGTAATATTATTACTTTAAGATAAGAACCTGAAAAAAGAAAGAATCTTGAGTTCTGATCAGGTTCTTTTTTTATTGGAAAATGAGAGGAATAGTGCTATATTAAAGATATCTATAGTATTATGTATATATTGACCTAAATTTTATCTGTAGTATTATCCAGAACTCAGTATTATAATTTTTAAAGTATAATATATTTAAAAACTATTTTTAATATTAAAAATATCATTAATGGAAATTATTTTTATAGGAGAGATTATGCTAAAAATTGGTTTTTTAGGACCTAGAGGGACGTTTTCCCATGAAGCTGTGATAGCTTATACTGAAGGGAGGAAATGTATCCTCTGTGAATATAATTCCATCCCGGATATACTTTTTGCTGTGGAAGCAGGGGAATTGGATGAGGCTGTTGTACCCATAGAAAATTCTCTGGAGGGGGCTGTTAATGTCACTCTTGATATATTAGCCCTGGAAGTAAATCTTATGATAAAACATGAGCTTGTTCTTGCAGTAAAACAAAATCTAATGGTAAAAAAAGGTGCGAAGGCAAGTGATATACGCCACGTACTGTCTCATCCCCAGGCAATAGGACAATGCAGAAAATTTATAGCTTCAAAATTTCCTCAAGCTGAGATTGAACTTGTATATAGTACCGCAAACGGAGCCCGGGAAGTTTCAGAGGGAGACGGAACCAGTGCTGCAATAGGTTCTGCAGCAGCAGCTGAAGCTTATAATCTTGATGTTTTGTTTGAAGGAATACAGGATGAAAATAATAATTTAACAAGATTTGTTGTGGTATCAAAGAGTGACAACACCAGAACAGGCAGTGATAAAACTTCAATAGTGTTTTCCACCGAAGACAGGCCGGGCAGCCTTTATAGGGTTTTAGACATTTTCAATTTATGGGATATTAATATGACAAAGATAGAATCCAGACCTGATAAAAAGCATTTTGGAAGGTATATGTTTTTTGTTGATATTGAAGGGCATAGGCAGGATCAAGATGTTGAAGATGCTCTTAAGATGGTTAAAAGAAAGACTTCATTTTATAAATTTCTGGGGTCATACCCCAAATATGAAGGATATATTACCGGAACTCATGAAAACAAGAATTTAGGAAATACTTGGTAATAGTGGCCGGAATTAATCATATTAGTTTAAGATAAGATAAGAAAAGGTAGGAAATAAAAAATAAAATCGAAGGCAACGAGTATAAAGTTGTAAAAGTAAGAAAATAAAGAGGATGGTTAGATTGGGTTTTTTTGATAGAGAAATTGATATAACAAGAAACATTAAAACCATTGAATGGCTTAAAAGTGAACTTCTTACTGATATAGCCAGATTGTATAAAACTCTTTCTAATGGTATAAAAAATGAAATCCATGAAGCTGCTTCAGATACTTTATCAAATATAATATTAATATCCTATTTGCTGGGAAGGCGTCTGGGCATCAGCTACAATGCCATCGAGAATAAAATAAGGAACAAGATAAAACTCGGTTTGGTTGAAGAGCATGATGTAGAGAAATACTATGGAGATTTATCAGAGCTTTCAAGACATTTGGACTCTTCAAGATCGAATAAACCATAGAATTGAGGGTTTAAAATGTATAACAAAAAATTTTGGAAATTTTTTACATCAGATTCAGGCTTTTATTTATGGGTTATTTTTATTCTGAATGGTATTATTGCTGTACTGGATTGGAGAACGGCAATTCCCATTTTTCTTATATTCATAATACTTCTTTATAACTATTTTAGAAGGATTAGGCACAGGCAAAAGGAGTTAACCAGATATATTGAAAATTTAACTTATAATATTGATACAGCTACTAAGGACATAATGCGAAAATTCCCCATGCCTATGGCAGTGCTTGAACTTGATGGTTCTATTATATGGCATAACTCTTCTTTCAAGAATATTTTTACTGAGAAGGATTTATTGGAAAATATCATATATTCAATTATCAAGGGATTAAGCACCAGGGAGCAAAAAGATAAAAGCTTAAATATTGATAAGAATAAGACTCTAAATATAGATGAGAATATGAATATAGACAAGCAAATAACAATCAATAATGTTCATTATAGAGTACTGGGAAGTATAGTTAATTATAATAAAAATAAAGCCAATAGCAAGGAAAACTATATCCTCCTTCTGTATTTTATTGATAACACCGAGCTTGTCCAGTTAAAATCCAGGTATGAGCAAGAAAAAGTGGGAGCAGGTATTATTATAATAGATAACTATGACGAGCTTATGCAAAATGTTGAAGATAGCGTAAGACCACATATTGTTGCAGATATAGATAAGCAGGTTATGCAGTGGATAAGCGCCAGTCAGGGAATAGTCAAAAAAATTGAACGGGACAGATATTTATTTATTTTTATGCAAAAATATTTAAGTGCTTTTGAGAATAAAAAATTTGACATTTTAGATAATGTAAAAGAAATCAGCCATGGAAACAAAATACCTGTTACTCTGAGCATTGGGATTGGATTTAATAATAATAGCCTGACAGACAGCCTGCGTGATGCAGAAGCTTCTATAGATATTGCCTTAGGAAGAGGAGGAGATCAGGCTGTAATAAAAAACAACGGAAATTTCAAATTTTATGGAGGAAAGACAAGAGAAACTGAAAAGAGGACCAAGGTAAAAGCCAGAGTTATTGCCTATGCATTAAAGGAGCTAATTAATCAATCTTCAAATGTACTTATAATGGGACACCAAAATGGGGATATAGATTCTCTGGGAGCATCTCTGGGCGTGTACAGAATAGCCAAAAATATGGGAAAAGAAGCTAATATAATACTTCACCATACTAACTCAACTATAGATGCTATTGTGTCCAGGATAGAAAATAGCGGCAACTATAGCAATTTGTTTGCGAACCGGTCAGAAGCCCTGGAAAAACTCAACAATAAAACACTTTTGATTGTTGTTGATACTTACAGGAAAAGTTTCACCGAATTCCCCGAAATATTAGACAGGACCGACCAGGTAGTTGTTATCGACCATCATAGAAAAGGAACTGATTTTATACAAAATACAGTTCTCGTATATCATGAAACCTATGCATCTTCCACATGTGAGCTTGTAACAGAAATTCTCCAATATGTTGATGATAAACTTAAATTAAATACCCTGGAAGCTGAAGCTCTTTATTCGGGGATTATAGTTGATACTAAGAATTTTACATATAAAACAGGGGTAAGAACTTTTGAAGCTGCATCTTATCTGAGGAGGCAAGGAGTTGATACAGTAGCTGTCAGGCAGCTATTTCAAAATGATATGCAAACATATCTGAATATATCAAACGTTGTTAGAGATGCAGAAATAATAAATACTAATATTGCTATATCTCAGTGCCGCCCAGAAGTAAAGAATGTTCAGCTGATTACAGCAAAAGCTGCAGACGAACTGTTAAGCCTTGCAGGCATTTCTGCGGCCTTTGTCTTAGGCCAGGTTAATAATGAAGTTTTTATAAGTGGAAGATCTCTTGGAGATATAAATGTCCAGGTAATAATGGAGAATTTAGGAGGCGGAGGGCACTTTACTGTTGCAGGAACAAAGCTTCAGGGAATTTCGATTGAACAGGCAAAAGAAAAGCTTAAATATGTTATAATTGAATATATAAAGGAAAGGGAGAAGGAAGGCTGAATCGGGGGTGTTGATATGAAAGTTATTTTAAAGCAGGATATTAATGGTTTAGGTAAAAAGGATGATACGGTAAATGTTAGTGATGGATATGCAAGAAACTACTTATTACCGAAAGGTTTGGCTGTTGTTGCGGATGCGACAAATATAAATATTGCTAAAGCCAAAAAGGAAGCTGAAATAAATAAAAAAGCAAGGGAGCTTGAGAAGGCAAAAGCTCTTGCAGCCAAACTAAGAGATATTACTGTAGTTATTAAGGCCAAGTCAGGAGATAACGGAAGGTTATTCGGCTCTATTACTACTAAAGATATTGCGGACAAGTTGTTATCTGATTTTAATTTGGATATAGATAAAAAGAAATTGGTTTTGGAGGAAGCAATTAAAACTTTGGGAATCACTGAAGTAGAAGCAAAACTATATCCTGGAGTAACTGAAAAATTCAAGGTCAAAGTAGTACAGGAATAATCAGAAACAACAATTACCCTAAGCATGTACAATAAAATATACGCTAAACTTTTTTGCAAAGCATATATAAATAATATATTAAATATGCATAGCAAACATAAATATGCACACTTAACAATTAACAATTGCATTTATCAAGATGAGAAAAGATTAAGAAAAAGATAAGTTTATGGAAAAAATCCTTAAGGAATAAATATAAAGAAAGCAAGCTAGAACAAGAGGGACAGAGAATATGGATATAGGAGCATTAGGCAAAATACCTCCACAAAATATAGAAGCAGAGCAGTCTGTTTTAGGATGCATGCTTCTTGACAAAGATGTAATTCCGGTTATTGCTGAAATATTAAAAGCAGAAGATTTTTATAGGGAAGATCATAAAGAAATATTTGAAAGTATAATGGATCTTTTTGAAGAGGCTGAACCTGTAGACATTATTACAGTATCGGATCAGCTTAAGTTAAGAGGTACTTTGCAAAGTGTAGGGGGACTGGAGTATCTTACAAATATAACTGCTTCTGTGCCCACTACGGCTAATGCCCAGCATTATGCCCGTATTGTAGAAGAAAAATCAATACTCAGGAAACTGATAAAAACTTCCTCTTATATTATGAGCCTAGGATATGAATCCTCCGATGATGTAGCTGTTGTTCTGGACAAGGCTGAAAAAAGCATATTTGATTTAATTCAGAAGAGAAATTCCCAGGGATTTGTTCACATTAAGGATGTCCTTGAAGAAACTTTTAACAGGTTGGAGGAATTATATAATAAAAAGGAACATATTACTGGAATTCCAACCGGTTTTACAGACCTGGACCAAAAAACTTCAGGGTTGCAGAATTCAGACTTAATATTGGTTGCAGCCCGCCCTTCCATGGGAAAAACTTCATTTGCACTTAATATCGCTCAATATGCTGCAATTTATAAGAGAATTCCTGTTGCCATATTCAGCCTTGAGATGTCAAGAAGCCAGTTGGTTAACAGGATATTGTGCAGTGAAGTTATGATTGACAGTCAGAAGATGAGGACAGGAAAGCTGGAAGATGAAGATTGGAAGAAAATTGCCCGGGCTTTAGGGCCAATTTCCGAAGCTCCAATATATATTGATGACACCTCCGGAGCATCGGTTATGGAAATCAGGGCAAAATGCAGAAGATTAAAACTTGAAAAGAATTTAGGACTTGTGGTCATAGATTATCTGCAACTTATGCAGGGAAGAGGAAAAAGTGAAAACAGACAGCAGGAAATATCTGAAATATCCAGATCTCTTAAAATACTGGCGAAAGAGATTGATGTTCCGGTTATTGCTTTATCCCAGCTTAGCCGTGCTCCTGAAACCAGAGCCGATCACAGACCGATGCTAAGTGATCTTAGGGAATCAGGTGCAATAGAGCAGGATGCAGACTTGGTTATGTTTTTGTATAGAGACGATTATTATAATCCTAATTCAGAAAAACAAAATATTGCTGAGATAATAATCGCAAAACACAGGAACGGTTCTACAGGAACCATCGAATTAAGATGGTTTGGGGAGTATACAAAGTTTGCTAATTTGATGAAGGAATAAATGAGGGATTAATGGTAAAGAAAGTACTTGAAACAATAAAAAAATACAATTTAATTGAAAAGGGAGACACTGTTCTTGTAGGAGTTTCAGGAGGACCTGATTCAGTGTGCCTCCTTCATATATTATATAAACTAAAAGATGAGCTGGAAATTGAACTTTATGCCGCTCATGTGAACCATATGCTCCGTGGGGAATTTTCAGATAATGATCAGGAATATGTAACTATCCTTTGCAAACAATTTAATATTCCTCTATTTACAAAGAAATGTAATATTATGGAAATGGCGGCCAGCCAAAGATTGTCCTTGGAGGAGACAGGAAGGAAAGCAAGGTATGATTTCTTTGAATCATGTTCACAAGAAATAAATGCTGATAAAATTGCTGTTGCCCACAATAAAAATGATCAGGCTGAAACAATATTAATGAATATTATTCGCGGAACCGGAACCGACGGTTTGAAAGGTATGGAACACCGCCGGGGAAAAATTATCAGGCCTTTGCTTGATATTAGAAGGGAAGAAATTGAAAAATATTGTGCAGATAATAATTTAAATCCAAGAATAGATGCTTCAAACAATGAAAGCATATACACAAGAAATAAGGTTCGGCTTGAGTTAGTACCTTTTATAGATAGACTATTTGATACTAAAGTAGTAGAGAGTATTTATAAAATGTCTCTTTTAGTAAGGGATGACTATGATTTTATAGATTCCTACACTGAAGCCCAATACAAAAGCAGTATTGAGGAAATAGGAGAGAATTCAGTGTCTCTCTCAATTAGTAAAATTACCAGTAATCATCCTGCAATAATTAAAAGGATTATAAGAAAAGCAATTGCTGATATCAGAGGGGATATTAATGGAATTCACAACAGGCATATCCAGGATGCTTATATGCTTTGCATTGAGGGCAGAACAGGAGCCGAGATTCATCTCCCTGGGGGCTTAAAAGTATTAAAATCTTATAATATTTTAAAAATATTCCATTCTGGTAAAGAAGATGTTGCAGCTGACTTTGAATCTCCTGTTACAGTACCGGGAGTTACCAGAGTTTGTACCGGCAATATGGAAATTATTGTAAACGCAATAACTATTGACAAATTTAAAACCGATTTACCGGATAAAAATGTTAATAGTGATGTTGAGAATTATAAAAAATTGAGGTATAATTCTTTAATACAATTTTTTGATTATGATAAGCTATATACGGGAATAAATATAAGAAATAGAAGAAATGGGGATGTTTTTTATCCATATAAATCCAGTGGTACAAAGAAGCTAAAAGATTATTTTATTGATAATAAAATTCCTAGAGAAATAAGAAACAGTATTCCGCTTATAGCGATGAATAATAATATAGTGTGGGTAATTGGCTACAGAATCAATGATAAATATAAAGTTACTGAAAATACTAAAAATGTATTGAAACTAGAAGTTACCATAAGAAAACTGAAAATGGAGGATTAATATGGGGGAAAAAAAGAAAATTTTAGTAGATAGAGAAGCTATAAAGCAAAAGGTTAAAGAATTGGGAAGTAGAATTTCCAAGGATTATGAAGGGCAGGAACTTGTTTTGATAGGAGTACTCAAGGGAGGATTTATGTTCCTGGCCGATTTAATGAGAGAGATAACTATTCCAGTGGATATGGACTTTATTTCAGTATCCAGCTATGGAGAGTCCACTCACTCTTCAGGTATTGTGAGGATTATTAAAGACACAGATATTGATGTTAAAGGTAAACACGTATTAATAGTAGAGGACCTGGTAGATACAGGTTTAACTCTTAGGTATCTAAAAGATTTATTTAGGACAAGAGAGCCGTTAAGCGTAAAAGTATGTACAGCTTTTGATAAACCTTCAAGAAGAAAAGTAAATATTGCTATTGAATACCCTGGAATAGAAGTTCCGGATGAGTTTATTGTAGGTTATGGACTTGATTATGCAGGGAAATACCGTAATTTACCGGACATATGTGTAATTGAGGGAATAAAATAGAATAGAAACTTATTATTACTTATTATTATTGATAAACCATGGTGTTTATTGTTTTATGAACTCATAAATGATAATATAATTATAATATTTGTGATAAAGGATGGTCTCTTGTAAATATAAAGATATCTGCAAAACATATAAAAGCGAGGAGAGTGAGTTTTATTGAAACATTTCAAGGGTTTGAGCTTTTATATAGTATTATTTGTAATAGTCCTGTTTATACTGACCTTATTACAAAGTACTGAAAGCCCGATTGACTTAAGCTATTCAGACCTGCTTAGGGCAATAGATGATAATAATGTCAAATCGATAGTATTAGAGGGGAATGAGGCAACGGTTGAACTTATTAGCAGTCCATACCCCAGTATGAGGATAAATAAATTTATTGTTTATATACCAAGTGTTGAACAATTCATGCAAGAAATAGCCGGGCCTATTAAAGAAGGCCAATTTAGTTTTAAGACACAACCTCCGCCATCAGCTCCATGGTGGGTTGCAATTCTTCCTACTGTAGGACTTATAGTGATTGTTATTCTGTTCTGGGTGTTTTTCCTGCAGCAGTCCCAGGGAGGCGGAGGAAACAGGGTAATGTCCTTTGGAAAGAGCAGGGCAAAAATGAGTACAGATGAAAAGAAGAAAGTGACTTTTGATGACGTTGCGGGAGCAGATGAAGAGAAGGAAGAACTGAAAGAAATAGTTGAGTTTTTAAAATCACCGAAGAAGTTTGTTGAATTGGGAGCAAGAATTCCGAAGGGAGTCCTTCTGGTCGGACCTCCGGGAACAGGAAAGACTTTACTGGCAAAAGCTGTTTCAGGTGAAGCCGGAGTGCCATTTTTCAGCATAAGTGGATCAGATTTCGTAGAAATGTTTGTGGGAGTAGGTGCCTCCAGGGTAAGAGATCTTTTTGACCAGGCAAAGAAGAACGCACCAAGCATAGTTTTTATAGATGAAATTGATGCTGTTGGAAGACACAGAGGAGCAGGCCTTGGTGGTGGACATGATGAAAGAGAACAGACGTTGAACCAGCTGTTAGTAGAGATGGATGGCTTTGGAGTAAACGAGGGCGTAATAATCCTTGCTGCAACTAACAGGCCGGATATACTCGATCCTGCACTGTTAAGACCGGGAAGGTTTGACAGAAGAGTATATGTTGGATTACCTGATATTAAGGGTAGAGAAGAGATATTGAAGGTTCATGCAAGAGGAAAACCTTTAGATGATGATGTAAGGTTGGATGAATTAGCAAAAAGTACTCCCGGATTTACCGGAGCTGACCTGGAAAATCTTCTGAATGAAGCTGCTTTGCTGGCAGCCAGAAAGAATAAGAAAAAGATTGGAATGGAAGAAATAAAAGAAGCCACTTTTAAAGTTGTAGTAGGTCCTGAAAAGAGAAGCAGGGTTATGTCAGAAAAGGAAAAAAGGCTTACTGCATATCATGAGGCTGGTCATGCGATTGCTGTTAAGGTTGCATCATCAACTGATAAAGTTGACAGGATATCAATTATTCCTTCCGGAAGAGCCGGAGGATTTACAGCCTTTAAGCCGGACGAAGATAGGACTTACCAGACAAAATCTCAGCTGGAAGAAACCATAATTATTTCTCTTGGAGGTAGGGCAGCTGAGGATATTGTTCTTGGCGAAATAAGCACAGGTGCCTATAGCGACCTGAAAACAGCAAATACTGTAGCCAGAAATATGATAACAAAATATGGTATGAGCGAAAAATTAGGTAACATGATTTTTGGTGATGAAGGCTCAGAAGTATTCATTGGAAGAGATTTCGGTCATACCAAATACTATAGTGAAGAAATTGCAGCTGAAATTGATAAAGAAGTTAAGAGAATAATAGATTCAGCATATGAAAAAACATTAAAAATACTGAGAGATAATATTAATAAGCTCCATAAGATAGCAGAGGTATTGCTGGAGAAGGAAAAAATTGAAGGAGCTGAATTTGAAGAACTATTTGCCACCACTTAAAAAATGCAGCACAATCATAATACACTCGCTGAAATTTCAAAAAAGCGAGTGTTTTTATTTTCACTTTCACTTGGCAGAACAAATGATAAAATATCTGGTAGTAAAAAAACAAGCAAAATAAAATATAGAGTAAAGTTTAGAGTTTTCGGGGAAGATATAAAAATTTGCGAAAGCAGTTGATAGAGAAAGAAGGAGAATACAAGAAGGTGAATAGCATTAGTAATAAAGACTATATTATGAAAAAAATAAAAGGGGGGCTGATAGTTTCCTGCCAGGCATTAGAAGATGAGCCCTTGCACAGCTCCTATATAATGACCCGTATGGCAGTAGCTGCCAAGCTGGGAGGAGCTTGTGGCATTAGGGCAAATGGTGTGGCAGATATTACTGCGATAAGACAAGTGGTTAAGCTGCCCATGATTGGGATTATAAAAGAAAAAAACCCAAACAGCCAGGTTATAATCACACCTTCAGAAGAACATGTTGATCAGCTGGTACGGTGCGGTGTAGAAATAATTGCCGTAGATGCTACAAACAGGCTACGTCCAGGAAATATAACCCTGGCAGGTTTTTTTGGCCAGATTAGAAAAAAATATCCTGATCAATTATTCATGGCTGATTGCAGTAATCTGGAAGAAGGAATATTTGCCGCAGAACTAGGATTTGATATTGTGGCCACTACTCTTATGGGCATAAGTAAAGGAGGGCAGACTCATGAAAGGCATGTAGAGCTTGTTAAACAGTTGGTAAAGAATCAGCCTAAACCAGTTATAGCAGAGGGAAATATCTGGGATCCGGAACAGTTAAAAGAAGTACTGGATGCAGGAGCTTTTGCAGCGGTGATAGGTTCTGCCATTACAAGACCGCAGGAAATAACAAAGCGTTTCATAAAAGCTATAAAATAATATTATTAAAGAACTTTAACAGAAACTGTAATATTAAATTCATAACAAAATTGATAATATTTTTGTGATCAGAGCAAATGTGGTATGTTATTAAAAGATGATGTTTATTTGAAAAATATTGTATTTATGGGGTATGAAAATGTGGATAAAAAATGCACTGGTATTAGATAGTGATTTCACTTTTCAGAAAAAGGATATTTTAATTGAAGGAAACACTATTTCTGATATTGTGGACAGGACACAATTTCATAATATTGATTTACATAATCGTATGAAAGAGAAAAACCAGGAGTATTATCCAGTTATTGACCTTACAGGATTAAAACTGATTCCCGGGCTGATAGATGTTCATATACATGGATGCGGAGGAGCAGATGCGACAAGAGGTGGAGATGAAGCATTGGAAACAATATCTTCCTATCTTGCTGCTAGGGGAGTTACTTGTTTTTTAGCCACATCATTTACTGTTCCGGTAGAAATGATATTTGAATTTATTAAAAGAGCTAAAACCCAGGCAGACAATTTGTCTGGAGCCCGCTTGGGAGGAGTGCATCTGGAAGGGCCTTTCCTCAGCGAAGTATATAAAGGCGCCCATGATTCAAAGTATCTGCTTAAACCTGATAAAAGATTGTTCGGTGAATGGCTGAATGCAGGTGATGGGATGATAAAAATGATTACAATTGCTCCTGAACTACCGGGAGCAGATAAAGTTATTGAACTGGCAGTAGAAAATAATGTATGTGTATCCGGAGGACACACAGCTTCCAACTATGATGAAATGTGCCGGGCAATTGATTTAGGCGTATCACATGCTACCCATCTTTATAACGCAATGCCTCAGCTGGACAGACGTAATCCTGGTCCGGTGGCTGCATTATTGGAAAAGGATACTGTAGTTTGTGAGATTATCGGGGATTTTCGTCATGTACATCCTGTAATGGTTGATTTAACCTGGCGCATGAAACAGGGAAAGATGCTGTTAGTGAGCGATTGTATGGAAGCAGCGGGAATGCCTGACGGAGAATATGATTTTTATAATGAAAGAAAAATCATAAGGAATGGCTTGGCTTATACCGAAAATGGAGTAATTTCCGGAAGTACATCTACAATTATAGATTGCGTAAAGAATCTGGTATCCATAGGGATACCTATAGAAGAAGCAGTGAAGGCAGCTTCCATTATACCTGCCAAAGAAGCCGGAATAGATGCTTTCACAGGATCTATTGCCAAAGGTAAGCTTGCAGACCTGGTTGCAGTAGATGACAACTTAAATCCCTGTTATTGCTGGGTAGGAGGCAAGCTAGTATATAAGAAATAAACCACAAACAATAAAACAATAGACAGAGAAGGAAAAATAATAAATAAAAAACTGAATAATATCTGAAAAAACCAGTTATAGTGCTTGAAAAGAGGAATTTTGATATGAAAGCATCTTTAATAGATATTGGTGGTACCAGTATAAAATACGCATGGGGAGACGGAGAAAAACTGTATGACTTTGGAGAAATACCAACTCCAAAGCAGGACATTCAGGCATTAATGAATAGTCTTTACAGTATCCTTGACATGCTACATACTGCCGAAGATAAGCAGTGTATAGGAATTAGCGCTACCGGTTTGGTAGACCCCCAGAAGGGAATGGTACGCAATAGAACAAATACAATGCCGGGATATGATAATTATCCTATAAGGGATTTAATAGCTGCAAAGTATGGGTTGCCTGTCTGTATGCATAATGATTCCAATTGTGCTGCACTTGGGGAAGCTAAGTATGGAGCTGGCCGGAATCTCAAGGATTTTATATGTCTTACCTTTGGAACTGGAGTAGGTGCCGGGATATTCCTAAATGGTGACATCTATGAAGGCAGCAGGTTTTTTGCAGGAGAGGTCGGCCACATGGTAACTCATGCGGGAGGTAGAGATTGCCGCTGCGGGAATAAAGGGTGCTATGAGAGATATGCTTCTGTAACTGCTTTAATTGATAGCGTAGAGGATAAAATCAGCGAAAGATTAAATGGTAGAGAAATATTTTCAAGACTTCAGAATGGAGACAAGAAGATTTACTTTTTAATTGACGAATGGATTGATGAAATAGTTATTGGTATATATACTCTGGTTAGAATTTTTGATTTTAGGGATATTGTTCTTGGAGGCGGGATTATGCAAGAACAATACCTTATTGATAGAATACAAGATAAATTGTCCTATTGTTTATCCTCGTACTCAATTGTTGATTGTTTCAAGGATACGAAAGTCCATAAGGCTCAGTTAGGCAATAAAGCAGGGTTATATGGTGCAATGGCTTATTGTGTTTTCAAATTGACCCACTTGTAAAGACCAGGTTTCAATACCGTAGGAGTTACGTAAGAAAAAAGGACCATTGATTAAGTCTATATAATGGTGTAAAAAGAAGTTGAGCCAAAGCTCATACCTCGGTTAGAATATAAGTACCATCAAATACCAAACCGAGGAGGATGAACCATGGCTCAGTTTAATATTACAATAA
>DULL01000055.1 GCA_012840395.1 Clostridiaceae bacterium
ACAGTGGTGGGGTGCCGCCCAGGCTGACAAACCATATGGGAGATGCTTGTTGTCAAGGGCATTCCGGAAATACGCGATATCAGGATGATTCTTTGCTTCTTTTCCCTACAGTAAATTAACGCTATCATTTGGTTGTCATAATGTTTTCTTTTTTATTATTATTAGGTATAATGTTAGATAAAATTATTTTCTTGTAAAGGATCAATTAATTATGAATGAAGCAAACCAGGGATTTCTACAAATCGATGACAATAAGATCAACAATACCTTAAGACAGATTTTTGACGGTATGTATGATTACGTTCGGGTAATTGATAGAAATAATAATATCATCTTCGTAAATAAATCCATGGCTGATGCATTTGGGCCAATTCTCCCAGGTACAAAATGTTATCAGCTTATTGGAAAAGATTCATCCTGTGATCTTTGTGTATCCAGAAAAGCAGTTTTTGACGGTTTTCCACATCATAAAAATGAAGTCATCGGAGATAGAACCTATTCAGTAATGAGTTCTCCCGTTAAAAATGACAAGGGTGAAGTTTTTGCTGTCGTAGAAGTTCTAAGAGATATTACTCAATTAATTTCTCTCCAGAATCAAATAATGGAACAAAACTGTAAACTTGAAAATGATCTTAATATAGCAAGAAAACTTCAATGTAATCTCCTTCCCAAGATGCTTCCTCAGAAAAATTTTAAATACTCTATTATTTATAAACCTTGTGAAACCCTTGGAGGAGATTTTCTTGACATATTCAAAATTGATGATAACAGGGTGGGTGTTTATATAGCCGATGTTTCAGGTCATGGAGTATCTGCATCCATGCTTACAATATTCTTGCGCACATCAATAAATAAAAAGTGTTTATCCCCTTCTCAGGCTCTGTTGGAAATTTTTAACGAATATAAACATTTTAACCTTGATCATGATTTATATATTACAGTTTTTTATGCAATTATTGATTTAAAGGAGAAAACCATGGTTTTTTCAAATGCCGGCCATAATACTTCTCCAATAATTTTCAACAGAAATAAATATCAGACTCTGCTTACTCCAGGTATTCCAATTTGCAATTGGATGGAAGAGCCAAATTACACTGATAAAAAAATATTGTTAGAAAGCAGAGACAGGTTATTTCTATATACTGATGGGCTAAGTGAGATAAAAAATCCTATGGGAGAGCAATATGGAGAAAACAGATTTTTAGAAATTCTTTTAGATTATGACCCTGAGCCCTCTATTGCGCTAAATAGAATTCTCGATAGTGTATACCAGTTTTGTGAAATAGAAGACGTTTCTAAAGTACCTGATGATATCGCTATGGCTCTTATAGAGATAATTTGAGTTCTAACCTTCAGATAAGGTTTACTCCCGCTGAAAGTTAGAACTCATTATCATGATCTTATAGCTACTCTTTTCTCTACTCTAACATAACGTTAGTATTAGAAAAGGCTTATTAACCGGCATTAGAAACTTCATGCAGATCTTTGCAGAAATATAACTTTATTGAACCTGTAGGACAAACCTTTATACATTCTCCACAGTTGGTACAAATTTTCGAATCTATCTTTGCAAGAAAATCATTAACTGTAATGGCTCCATATTGGCATGCCTTCATGCATCTGCCACAACCTATACAGCCAACGTCACAGTTTTTCTTTGCAATGTTTCCTCTGTCGCGGCTGCTGCAGCTTACTGTATATTCACAGCAGGATGATACCAGTTCAATTATTTTCTTTGGACAAGCTGCAACACAATTGCCACAGGCTGTACATTTTGATGGTATTACCCGGGCAACCCCGTTTTCAATTACAATAGCATTAAAGGCACAGGCTCTTACACAATTTCCCATACCAACACATCCATAAGTGCAAGCCATTGGTCCTCCATACAGATTTGCAGCAGCTGAACAGTCCTGTATGCCACCATATATAAACTTTCTTCTGGCAACATCGTTGCTACCGCTACACATTACCCTTGCTATAACAGGATCAACACTTTTTGCTTCAACACCTAAAATCTCAGCTATCTTATTAGCTACTGACTGTCCCCCTACAGTACAGGCATTAACAGCAGCTCCTTCATTTACCAAACTTTCAGCATAATTATCGCAACCTGTAAAACCACATGCACCGCAGTTTGCGCCCGGTAAAACCTCCCTGATCTGAACAATCCTTTCATCCTGCTTAACTTCAAACTTCTTTGAAGCATAAGCCAAGCCTAATCCGAATATCAGACCTAAACCTCCTACGATCAGAACAGGTAATAATATCCCTTCTAACATATTAACTAATCTCCCCTCTGCTATTACTGAAACAATCCCTGAAATCCAAAAAACGCAACTGAGACAAGAGAAGCAGCAATTAAAGAAATAGAGAACCCTTTTAGAGATTCTGGTATATCACTTAGTTCCATTCTTTCTCTTATTCCCGCAAACAGTGTAATTGCCATTGTAAACCCTGCTCCTCCGCCAAATCCGTATACCACTGAATTTATAAAGCTATACTCATATTGAATATTCAACAGCGCAACACCAAGAACTGCGCAGTTGGTAGTAATAAGAGGCAGATAAATTCCAAGGGCCGTATACAAAGAAGGCATGGTTTTCTTAAGAACTATTTCAACAAACTGAACAAGAGCAGCTATAACTAATATGAATGCCGTAGTATTCAGATATTGCAGTTCAAAAGGTTTAAGTAAATATTCATGTACAAGCCATGTCACTGCAGAAGCTAAAGTCATAACAAATATAACTGCTGCACCCATTCCAATGGCTGGAGTAAGGCTTTTTGATACTCCAAGGAAAGGGCATATGCCTAAGAATTTCGTTAAAACAAAATTTTCAATAAGTATGGCACTTAAAATAATGATTATTATTTCTTTCATCTGGATGCCACCTCCTTGCATGTGCTTTGAGAACCACAGCGCATTTCACATCCCTGACATCCTACAGCTCTTATCTTCATGGAACTAAATTTATTTAGCAGACCTATAAGAGAACCAAATACAAGGAATCCTCCCGGAGGTAAAATCATTAATACCGCAGGGTCAAATAAATTTGCAGTTACAGTAACGCCAAAAATCGTACCGTTGCCCAGAAGTTCTCTTATCGAGCCTATTAATGTTAAAGCAATAGTAAATCCCAGGCCCATGCCTATTCCATCCAATGCTGAATAGAAAACTGTATTTTTGCTGGCAAACATTTCAGCTCTTGCAAGAATAATACAGTTTACCACTATCAAAGGTATAAAAATTCCAAGGGATTTATTCAATTCAGGAGCAAAAGCCTTCATTAAAAACTCTACTATTGTTACAAATCCTGCTATAATTGTAATAAACGCAGGTATTCTTACTTTATCAGGTATTATTTTTCTTGTAAGTGATATTACAATGTTTGATCCCAGCAATACAGCTGTAGCAGCCAAACCCATTCCTACACCGTTAATGGCAGAAGTTGTAACCGCCATAGTAGGACACGTTCCCAATACCAGCCTGAATGTGGGATTTTCATTGATCAATCCATTGACCAGCGTTTTTAAAGCTTTCTTCATTTAGAACCTCCTCCTTCACCAGAAATCGCTGCTGCCAAATCGATAGCAACCTGTACGGCATTAACTACAGCCTTTGATGATATTGTAGCCCCGCTTATGGCATTTATTTCTTCATCTGCCGTCCCTTTATTTTTAACTACCTTTAGGCGGTCTTTGGGCTTAATGTTATTAAACTGGGATATAAAAGGGTCCTCTGTAATCTTTGCTCCTAAACCCGGTGTTTCTTTATTATCGCCTATCTTAACCCCGGTAACTTCCCCATCACTGTTAATTCCAACAACTATGCTTATATTTCCGCCATATCCTTTAGTATCCAAAGCAAAAACATATCCTACAACAGAATCAGAATTCAGTCCTTTATAAGCCGATTTTACCATACCGGTTTCAGGCAGGTCATTTTTATAATCCTCAATGTTTTCTATTTCTTCGAAATAACTAGCTGCAGCCAGTACTTCCATCCTTGCATTCTCCTCTTCTTCAGCTGCGCGCTGGGCAATGATATCCCTGGTGCCGACATAGGTAAAAGCAAGAGCTGCGGTAACAACGAAACAAATTGCAAATAATATACCTGCAGGTTTAAATATATCACGCACTGGCTTTTTCACCTCCGAAACTTTTTGGTATGGTAAATCTATCAATCAGAGGTACCACTATATTCATTAATAGTATTGCGAAGGATACCCCTTCCGGATAGTTGGTATATAACCTGATAATAGAAGCAAGCAATCCACAGCCTACTCCCATTATAATTCTTCCTTTTAAAGTCATTGGTGAAGTTGCATAGTCAGTTGCCATAAAGAATGCTCCAATGAGCAATCCTCCAGCTAAAACATGATAAATAAAATCGCCTGTAAAAAGACTGTCTCCTCCGAAAATCCATGTGAACAACGCTAAAGTTCCTATAAATGCTATTGGTATCTCCGGGCTAATTACTTTTCTATAAAACAGATAAGCCGCTCCTATTAAAATAGCTAAAGCAGAAGTTTCTCCAATACAGCCAGCTATATTTCCAAAAAACATGTCCAAATAACCAGGCAAAGCACCTTCAACTGCTTCCTGTCCCTTTTTGATTAAAGCAAGAGGTGTCGCAGAAGAAACTACATCAGGTTGTCCCGGTACAGACCATCTGGTCATGTGCCCGGGCCATGAAATCATTAACATTACCCTCGCTGTCAGGGCAGGATTCATAAAATTCTGGCCTATACCTCCAAAAAGCTGCTTTACTACAACTATTGCAATAAAGCCTCCCACAAACGCAATCCATAATGGTATGGAGGGAGGAAGATTTAATGCAAGCAGCACTCCTGTAACTACCGCACTCAGGTCCCCTATAGTATTATCTCTTTTAAGGATTCTACGGGTAATATACTCGCAAACAACACAGGACAACACTGTGATGAATATAACCCATAAAGTTCTTGCTCCAAAAAAGTATACTCCAGCTATTACTGCCGGGATCAGTGCGATCAATACATCAAGCATTATACTTCTTGTACTCGAATTATCCCTTAAGTGAGGTGATGAAGTTACTATGAAAATGTCTTCCATACTTATTTGCCTCCTTTCGCAGCGGCTTGCTTCAATTGGGCTTTTGCAAGCCTAATGGACTGTACCAGATGTCTCTTTGACGGGCACACATAAGAACAAGATCCGCATTCAATACAGTCATTTGCGTGATATTTTATCAACTCATCAATGTTTCCTTTAAGTGAATGCAAGTTAATAAAAAGAGGCATCAAATTCATAGGACAAGCACTAACACATCTTCCGCATCTTATGCACGCACTTTCCGGCTCCATCTGTGAATCAACTCTGTCAAAAGCCAAAAGGGCATTTGTATGTTTTACCACAGAAGTATCCAGAGAATACTGAGCAACTCCCATCATAGGCCCACCCATTAAAATTTTATGGGGAACAGATTTAAATCCTCCGCAGAATTCAAAAACATCTCTCAAGGGTGTACCTATAAGCACTTCAACATTTGAAGGGTTTCTTACTGCAGAACCGTCAACTGTAACTCTTTTCTTAATAAGAGGCATTCCGGTTTTTAAATACTCGGAAATAAAAGAAATACTGTTAACATTCATTACAATTACCCCAACGTCCATAGGTAACTTGCCTGGAGGAACTTTTCTGCCGGTAACTGCATAAATTAACATTTTTTCTGCGCCCTGAGGATATCTTGATTTAAGTTTTACCACGCTTATTTGGTCGCCGTTTTTTGTTATATTTATAAGTTCCTTTATTGCTTCCGGCTTGTTGTCCTCAATCCCGATTATGGCTTTTTTAATACCCAGGAGATTCATGACAATATTAATTCCTGATATTATATTCTCAGAATTTTCTATCATCTCCCTGTAGTCTGAAGTAATAAACGGTTCACATTCCGCACCGTTTACCACCAGTGTATCAATTAATTTATCTGGAGGCGGTGAAAGCTTTACATGGGTGGGAAAACCAGCTCCACCAAGTCCTACAAGCCCTGATTTCCTAATTGCCTCAATAAGCTGCTTGCTGTCATTGCATACAGGTGGCTTAACATCTTCATGAACTTCCTGATTCCCATCTGGCTTTATTTCCACAGTAGTAACATTAAATCCTCCCGGATAAAGCATGGGAGCTACATTTACCACTGTTCCCGATACACTTGAATGTATGGGAGCAGATATAAAACTTTTTGAATCCCCTATTATCTGGCCTACTTTAACAGTGTCACCTTTTTTTACAAGGGGATCACAGGGGGCACCTATATGCTGGAGCATTGGAATAATTATTTTCTCAGGCACACCCATTTTAACTGTTTCGCATTCGGCAGTATTCTTATAGTGAGGAACTGCCGCGCCTCCTTTAAAGGTGCTTCTTTTTATTATCATAACCATGACCCCATTTACTATACTATATTATGTTTTTTGTATACATTCTATATCTGATTATATCATACTGCATACTAACTCTAAAGACTTTTCGTATGTCAGAACCAAATATAGAATCATCGTAACTATATAATTATACAATCAGCAGGAAATAAAATCAAAGACTAAAAATGGCGTGTTTGTGTCAAGTACTAGTGGGCAAATTTTTCATTTTTCCTTGTAGTAAGAATATGCCAGTACTTTTTTACTTGGTTTGATCTTACTTACCGCATTTATTCCACGGTTCCCTTGACAACGAGCCTCT
>DULL01000056.1 GCA_012840395.1 Clostridiaceae bacterium
CAGCTCTCGCTACAGCCTTTTATGTGATGAAGGCTACTAAACCGTCAAACAGATAAGGAGGTTTTCCTTTGTTTTATCAGTTTATTATATTTGTCCTGCTGACTTCGGCAGGCTTTTTAATATGCAGGCAGCTTCTTAAAATCCCGAAGCTGAGTATGAAAAAGAACATCAAAATCTTGCAGGCTGAAAAGGAAAAATCAAGCCAGAAGCTAGTAAACAGAATAATTATGCCGTTAGCAAAGCCATTTGCAAGGTTCATCCCGATTGACCCGGTAAAGGAAGCAAGAATGGCATCTACATTGAGGCGTGGAGGGCTGGAACTGCTCCGAAAGGTAGATCCGTATAATAACTACTATTTTGTCATCCGGGATGAGGAAAGCAGAAAACATCTGCACAATATCAATATTTACAACATGGTAGGGGAGTATTTGCGTGAAACGGAAGGTTTAACCTGTACCGACGGATATTTTGACCGGCACTGGCCGGAACAGTTATGCCGTTTTGATGAAAGTGGAATGTACAAGGATCCAAACTGTCCCATACTTTATGATTTGACCACCCGTTGCCAGATTCAGATCATGCTGGAATACGGGTATAGAGGCAAGTATTTTGAACAAATAGACTTAAGGCTTAAAAAGGCAGGTCTATATACTTTGTTCATGCAGTCTTCCGCCTTTGAACTTCCTTATGGCGGACGTAGCAATCAATTTCTGTTTAATGAAGCCCTGATTGCTGCAAACTGTGAATATGAGGCCAAGAGATATAAAAACCTCGGGGATTTGAAAACTGCCGGAATGTTCAAACGCTGCGGCCATTTAAGTATAAAGGCTATCCAGCGGTGGCTGAAAGAGACAGAGCCGCCGAGGCATATCAAGAATTTTTATCCCCTTGAGTCAAAATACGGCACAGAAGATTATGGATACTATGACAAGTATATGGTGACTCTGGGCTGTTTCATTTACATTGCATTTTTGGCCTCCGACGACAGCATCGAGGAATATCCCTGTCCGGCTGAGACAGGAGGTTATGTTTTTGAAACCTCCAGGGCATTCCACAAGATTTTTGCAAACTGCCGCGGAAATTTCATCGAAATCGATACTGCAGCTGATTTTCACTACGATTCCACCGGTCTCGGAAGATTCCACAAAACCGGATTTCCCACAGAACTTGCACTATCTATGCCCTTCACAGCCACACCGAATTACCGTCTGCCTGACAGATTGCTAAAAAAGAATGCCTCCATATGTCCCGGCTGGGAAAGTGAAGATGGAAAAATACACTACCTTTCTGAACTCAATGAAGGTTTGGAACATCATCTGTCTATAAGTAGTTCCGACACCGAAAAGGTAGTTTTTGCACTGACATATACCGGTGATGTATTTGAAGGCTGCCGGGGAATCAAAGAAAGCTATGTACTGGACGGTGAAGGGATAAGTATTGAAGCCGAACTTATTGAACCGAAGGTTGAAAGGATACATTATGCGGTTCCTTTGTTTGTCACCAACGGAAGAGATAAAGCCAGCCTGGTGAAAGGTGAAGAAAGAATACAGGTGAAGCTTGGGAATGATGTGTACATTGTCAGTTCAGATGGTAGTCTCCACATGGAAGAGGACCTGCTTGGAAACCGTAACGGTGAATACAAGCTGGCGGACCTCCGGTCAGAGAGCAGAAAAATTTATGTCTATTTATCTTTGGAACATGATAATATATAAGCAAGGGAATGGTATAAAATGAAAACATTGGTCACTGTTTGGAATAAAAATTTAAAAAGCTCATTTTTCCGCCTGAGGTAGTAAAAAAGCTTGAAGCACTTTCTGAGATTTACTGGGTGGAGGAAGATAAAAAATATGAAGTGGAGCAGTTGATGGAGGATATTGGCGGTTTCGATGCATGCATTACTTCCTGGGGCTCTCCGAAATTTACTTCCGAGGTGCTGGAGCGTGCTTCAAAGCTTAGGTTTATTGGACATGCTGCGGGTACGGTAATACCGATTGTGGATGAAAGTATATTCAATAAAGGGATTATAGTGTTAGCGGCATAATTAAATTGACCATTTTCGGCGGAGAAATTTGAGCAGGTATTGTATAATATTTGTTTGGTGGCTCCCCCGAAAGGGGAAATTTTTTATGTTGGAGGTAGCGATGCAAACTACGATTAAAACGCTGCACAAAAAAGGGATAAGCCAATCCCAAATCGCAAGAACATTAGGCATAAGTAGAAACACAGTAAGAAAAGTTATTCAAAGTGATGAGAGGGGGGAAACGCAGCTTAAAAAGAAACCACATCCATCCATGTTGGATGAGTATCGGGAGTATATTGAAATTCAGTTAAACAAAGGCCTATCAAGACAACGCATATACCAGGATCTGATCCGTGAATTTAACTACCAGGGGAGTTACACCACCGTTAAAGATTATGCCCGTAAAATATTAGGAAATACCCAGAAGTCATATATGGTCCTCATAGCACTGCCTGGCGAAGAAGCACAGGTAGACTTCGGATACATTGGCACAATCAAAGTTAATGGGAAGCCTAAAAAAGCATGGGTATTCATAATGTCTTTAAGTTACTCCAGATACATGTATGCCAGCATTGTATTTGACCAGTCGGTGAAGTCCTTCATACAAGCACATATTGATGCATTCCACTTCTTTGGAGGAGTTCCGGAGACTGTTAAGATTGATAACCTCAAAGCAGCTGTAGTAGAAGCAGACTTTTACGAGCCTGTGCTTCAACGTACCTATGCCGCATTTGCTGCACACTATGGTTTCTACGCTCAGCCATGTAGGGTTTATACTCCTACAGACAAAGGGAAGGTAGAGTCCAATGTCAAATATGTGAAGGACAACTGCTTCAAAGGAAGGGATTTTAAGGATATCGAAGATGCCAGGGCTTTCTTAAAGACATGGATATCGAATATTGCCAACAAGCGCATACATGGTACTACAAAGAAGGTGCCTGCAGAGCTGTTTGAAGCGGAAGAAAAACGTAAACTTTTAAAGCTGCCTACAGAAGACTTCATCTTTTCGAAGACGACTCGTGCAGTTGTTAATCCTAATTGTCATATTGCATATGGAGGAAATTACTACTCCGTTCCCCATGCATATGTCGGAATGGAGGTCGATGTAGTTGAAATCAATAACTTACTCAAGGTGTTTTTCAAAAACGAAGAAATTGCCCTTCATAACCTTTGCCAAGGGCTGAAGGGCCAATACATAACAAATACATCACATTATCCTGAATCCAAGAATATTACATCTGAGCAGATTTTGTCAAGACAAGAACTTGAAATGCGGCAGATTGGTACATATGCGCTGGAATTTTTCTATGCTTTCCGCCGTAAAGCAATATCAGGTAAGTTCATTCATCATAATATTTCTGGAGTTTTGGCGCTTAGAAAGAAATATGAAAACAATGTTATCGACCAAGCCTGCCGTCGAGCACTTTACTACAACTCAATCACTTATGGTACAGTAAAAAAAATATGTGAGCGTGGCCTTATTGGATTGCCAGTGGATGATAGAAATGATGGTATTGCAGCAGCAGATAATGAGCCAACGGAGATAACCAGAGATTTGTCTCAGTACGACCAGATGGCGGTTTTGGGGGTGATTGGACATGAATGATGCACTCCAAGGTAAACTCAAGAAGCTGCATTTTTCAGGGATCATCAAAACAGCAGACATGCGAATAGAACAGGCCATACGAGAAAAGCTAGCATACCAGGAGTTCTTAGAAATCTTGATCAACGACGAATTACTGAACCGGGCAAACAACGGAAACCATAAGCGGTTACAGAAGGCAAAGTTCCCACAGCATAAAACCATGGAAGAATTTAATTTCAACTATCAACCAAGTATTAACCGTCAGACTATTTATCATCTGGGTACCTGCGAGTTCATACGAAAGAAAGAGAATATTGCATTTATTGGACCTCCCGGAACCGGTAAAACCCACTTAGCAATTGCAATTGGAGTCAAGGCTGTTACACAAGGGTACACTGTGCTTTTTGCCACTTTGAATGATATGCTGGAAGATCTGTATATGTCACGGGCTGATAATTCATTTCAGCAACGACTAAGAAAATATGTACAGCCTGATCTGCTTATTGTGGACGAGCTTGGGCTCCGCAAATTAAATCAAACAAGTGTGGACGATTTTTATGAAGTAATTGCTAAACGATATGAGCAGCGTTCCACCATAATCACTTCTAACAAAACATTTGAGGAATGGGGTAAGATACTCTTTGACCCGGTTCTGGCTACAGCTATTTTAGATAGGTTTGTCCATCACTGTAATTTCATTGTGATTAATGGAGACAGCTATCGAATGCGAGAACGTGAAGGCTTTACATCCCATACAGTCAAGCGTGGAAGGCCCAGAAAATCAGCAACTATGGAAGCCACTAAGGATGATGCTGTAGAAGATGATACAGAGTCTATAGACTAATTAGAATAACTGTCCGTAAAAAAACTAAAGTGAGATCAGTCTCCGCCCGAAACTGCTCTCACTTTTCCGCCCATAAAATTTAATATCATAGTGCTTATTAGCCTGCTCAAATTTCTCCGCCTTTTTTGCACATTTTTTATTGACAACAACATTATAGTGGCAAATGCTAATTCAGCTTTGGCAAAATCCACCGCTGAGGTCACGGTGGCGTTGATGCTGGCAGGTTCATGGGATATGCATGGATTTATTGTACAGATGAAGGAGGGGCTATGGAGAAACCGGAAAGAAACGGTTATGGGTCTTTATGGTCAAACCGTCGGATTGATTGGCTGTGGTGATATATCAAAAGAAGTCATCAGATTAATAAAACCTTTTCATCCCAGGATTCTGATGTATTCTTCCTATTGTCCGGCCAAGGAAGCAGAGGAGCTGGGGGTAGAATTGTGCAGTCTTGAGGAATTGTTGAAAAACAGCAGCATCATTTCTCTTCACAATACACTAACGCCTTCTACAAAAGGAATGCTGAGAAGAAAAGAACTTCAGCTGATTCAGGATGGGGCACTGCTTGTAAATACGTCAAGAGGCCCGATAATTGATGAAAAGGCATTGGTGGAAGAACTTGAAAAGCAAAGGATCTATGCGGCCCTTGATGTGTATGAGACCGAGCCTCTGCCCAAAGAGCATCCACTCCTGAAATTGCCGAACGTGTTGTGCATGCCCCACATAGGTTCCTTCTCCAGCTATTGGAAGAAAAGGCTAGCCCTTACTGTTATAGAGGATATGGAAAGATATATCAAAGGTGAACCTCTTAAAGAAGAGATAAGTGCTGAAAAATATAGGCGGATGACACCCAGATGAGCCTCATATAAAGACTATGCGAAAGGAGAACCGAACAATGGCAAAGCTGAGTTTTACCACTATGGCCACACCGGACAGAAGCAGTGTTGAAGTTATACAAATGGCTAAAAGGTATGGATATCAGGGAGTGGATATGCGTTTGGGATCATATAAAAGCGAATTGCAAATGGATTCTTCTATTAAAGCAATCCGGGAGCTAAGAAACATTTTTGATACTGAAGGTATCCTGCCTTCCGGTTTGCTTTGTTACGCAGAACTTGATAAAAAGGAGCCTTCTTGCTGGGAAAAGTTTAGGGATGAAATTTACAGGTGCCTGGATATTTCTTTTGAACTTGGTTCGCCGTCTATAAGAATATGGCTTAGCAGTCCGAAACAGTTTGATGATTCTTACGGTTATATCCATCGAGCGGTGGAAATGCTGGCAGAAATTCTGGACAAAGATAAGTCTGGAGTAAGTATTATTTTACAAAATCACAGGAAGAAAGTTACGGCCCTTGAACTTGCAGAAATTATTACAAAGGTCGGCAGTCCAAGATTGGGCATGGCATTTTCGCCTGAACATAGCGTAATTGGAAATGAGAATTTGAATGAGGTATGTAACGCAGTCCGGCCTTTTACAAAACAATTGTACATAGCTGATGTGAAATTGAGAGACTCAGAATATACCGATGTCCTTCCTGGAAAGGGAGATGTACCCATTGGTGAGATTTATGATACCTTTGGAGGAGAAAATTTTAAAGGTTGGGTTACCTTTAAATGGGAAAAAATCTGGGCAAAAGATCTGGAGGAACCGGAGATTGCACTTCCATATTTTGTTCAATTTTGGAGACATCTATAAATAGCTGCGGGATAAAGAACACCTGTAGAATTCTGGTTACTTATATTGGCCCGATAGGAATCGATTAAAGATGGACCTTTTCTGTAGGCTTTCGAGATTGCTGTGGTATCGCCAATCAGGTATAATTGTTATATGGGCGATTTTACCATATGTTCCATATCAATATGAACAATAACTAGAGGTACATGATGTAAAGGGGACCTACTATGAAAATTGCTGCGTATCAATTTGCAGTTTCTGGTGATATTCAACAAAATTATAGTACTATCAAAAAAGCGATATATGAAGCCAGTCATCAGGGAGTTAGCCTGCTGGTGTTCCCGGAATGCTGTTTAACAGGATACCCTCCACTGAGTATTCCAAGCACAAACTCTGTTGATTTTAAGCTGGTAGATAGCCTGCTTGGTGAACTGCAAACCATTTCCGATGAAACTGAGATAAGTTTTGTTGTTGGTACGATATGTAGAGAAGGTAATTCCATTTATAACAGAGCCGTTGTTTTTCGTCCGGGTATGCCAATGGCATCGTATGATAAACGAGCCCTATGGGGCTGGGACGAAAAGAACTTCGTTAAAGGTAATAATCATGGTGTGTTCAATATCAACGGTATTACTGTCGGAATACGGATATGCTTTGAAGTGCGATTTCCTGAGTATTTCAGAGAATTATACCGGGAAAATACGGATTTAAATGTTATTCTGTTTTACGATGTTTCTGATAATAACAATTCCGAGAGATATAATTTACTAAAAGCACATTTGCAAACCAGAGCAGTAGAAAACGTTTGCCCAATACTTTCGGTAAACGCTATTGCACCATTTCAGACAGCTCCTACGATGTTCATCGGAAAATCCGGGCAGGTGATTGCTGAGTGTAACAGAAATCATGAAAATTTACTGATATGTGATTTTGTAAAAACTGAATTGGATTTTGGTGAAAAAGGACGCCGCACTCTGAGTGATGAATTATTGCGAATCTGCATGAAGTAAGCGAACGGCCCAAGATAGCAATTCCATCAACTTAAGCCACATTGAGGCGGTGGTGTTGATAGAATGGAATCGCGCTGAATGAAGCATGCAAGATACCCTCGGTGCGTCAAAAAATGACAATTTAAAAAGATAAAATTGATCTGAATTGCATATCTAATTTACAAAAACTTCACAGTATCTTCAAACTATATTGATATTATATAGAGTAAATTCGGAAATAGATTTCCAGAAAACAACTTTACCTAAATAGTAGAAAAAATAGATGAGAAGGTGGGATCGAACATGGTAAATCATGTTCTTGTTATTGAAGATGATCAAGATATTCAAGAAGTAATAAGAGAATTTTTATTAGCAAAGGATTATTTGGTGACTACTGCATCAGATGGTTTGGAAGGACTTAAGCAGTTTAATGAACTGGTGTTTAATCTTGTCATCTTAGATATAATGATGCCGATTTTAAGTGGTTATGAAGTGGCCAAAGCAATACGGGCGAAATCAGATGTACCTATTATTATGTTGACCGCACTTGGGGAAGAACAGGATCAGATTAAAGGTTTCGATCTAGGAATTGATGACTATATTAAAAAGCCATTCTCTTTTGATATTCTAATCAAAAGAGTAGAGGCTGTATTAAGAAGATGCTGTTCTGATAAAGCGGTATCAAAGATAATCGAATTTAACGAGCTTCGAATGGATTGTGATGCATACAGAGTTTATGTAAACGGTGAAGAAAGAATACTAACTACTAAAGAATTCAAGATTCTCCAAACACTTCTTATAAACCGGGGAAAGGTTATAACAAGGGAAAGTTTGCTGGATAATATTTGGGGTTACGATTTTTATGGAGATACAAGGCTCATAGATACACATATTAAAAATATACGAAAGAAACTCAATCTGAAATATATTAGAACTATAAAGGGGGTAGGCTATAAAATAGATGATTAGGAGATTTCCCTTTGTCCGTGGTAAAAGCATAACCTATAAAATTTTTCTTATTACATTGCTATTGATTATCATTTCTGCTACATGTATTTGTTCTGCAATATATTTCTTTCTTCCTTCATTCTATGAAAGAAATAGACTTGGGCAATTGAATGATGGTGTGGAGAAATTACTGAAGGACACGGAGCATTTATCTTTTCATGAAGCCAAGCCTTTCATAGACGACCTGGCGCATAAGACCAACTCATCTATAATATTGTATGATAGTGCAGGTAATGTTGCATACGTATCTACTATTCAGTCAACCAGGGTGAACAATATTTCAATGGAAATTAAGATATTAAGCAATCATGTTTTTCCGTATTATGAAACTGATGAAAAAAATGATAAAGCATCAGGAAATCCTCCAACTGTAAGAACGGGATCATTAAATACCTCTATCAATGCATACAACCGTGTGATACCCATTAACTTTGCAGATCAAAATCTAACCCTCAATATTAGTGCAACACTACAGCCGGTTGATGAAGCTTCCCGTGTACTGGTATTATTTGTACCTTACATTGGGATTATTATATTACTTATTTCTGCAACCGGAGCTTTTTTTTACTCCAAGATTATTTCCAGACCATTAATTCGCATTAATACAGCAGCCAAGAAAATGGCTGATTTAGAGTTTGTAACTATAGACCATTATTCTTCATCTGATGAAATAGGACAATTGTCAAATAGCTTAAATGAAATGTCAGCCAATCTACAACGTACAATGAAAGATTTGCATAAGGTTAATGAACAACTAACAGTCGAATTAATCAGGAGAAAGGAAATAGAGGAAAAGCGCCGTGAATTGTTTGCAATGATTTCTCATGAATTGAAGTCACCTCTTACAGCTGTTAAAGGACAATTGGAAGGGATGATTCATGGGTTTGGAGTTTATAAGGACAAAAACAAATATTTAAGAAGATCATTTGAAATCTTGGAAGTTATGGAAGGATTAATACAAGAGATTTTACAAATCGCCAAGCTTGAACAACATGAATTTTTGCCAGAGAAAGAGGATATTGATCTGTCTGATCTAATATGTACTGTAATTAATAAGGTTGAATTTTTTGCCGAACAGAAAAACATTGGTATTATTTCAGAAATTAAAGAGAATGTGAGAATAGAAACAGATAAAAATTTAATAGAAAAAGCAGTTTATAATATCATTCACAATGGAGTTATATATTCCAATCCGGGAGAGAAAGTAATTATTAAATTAAAAGAGAATGGAGATACGGGTTTGATCAATCTGAGTGTCTTAAATACTGGCACTCAGATTCCGGAAGAGCAAATGGAAAAAATATTTGATCCATTTTTCCGATTGGACAAATCGGGAAATAAAAACAAGGGAGGCAGTGGACTTGGTTTATACCTTGTCAAAAAGGTATTTGAAGCGTTATCCATTAACTATTCAATTAGAAACCTGGAGCAAGGTGTTTTGTTCAGATGTGAATTTGTAAAATGAAATAATACTTAAAGGTTCATGGAAACTTCACATTGGCTTCATATGAGCTACATTGTATTTAGATATGTTATTAGCAGAGGAAAAATCCTTCCTCAAAAAAAACTTGGAGGTATGAGATATGAAAGGAAAGAAAAAAATTACTGTATTAATTTTGGGATCGATTTGCTCAATAGCTTTGGTCGGTGGAAGTGCTTTTGCAATGGAAAACAAGTGGTTAAAGGATGGCAAAGAACCTACTGTATTTGCAAAAGGTGATGGAGAATCATACAGCCGTGAAGAATTGGCGGATAAATTAAGAATGACACTGGAAGAGATTGATGGACAGGTGAGAACCTATGAATTTCCATTGACAAACTCTACAAGAATATCTGGCAGGGTGGAAAACGGAATTCATACAGCAATAAGTAAAGAGAAAGAGGATTACAAAGAACCTACTGTATTTACAAGAGGTGATGGAGAATCATACAGCCGTGAAGAATTGGCGGATAAATTAAGAATGACACTGGAAGAGATTGATGGACAGGTGAGAACCTATGAATTTCCATTGACAGACTCAACGGAAAGTTCGGGTAAAAAGTAGGAAATGATGATCTAATTCAGTAGAAGGATTAAGAAGGAATAGATTGAGTTTATTGAGTAAATTTTAACAATGAGATAAAGGAAGCAAACATTTATAGATCCACGGGGACGTTTTGTTTGGCACATGGCAAAATTGTGACAAACATAACGTCCCCGTGACATTAAACTCAATACATACAGCCGTCCAGGCAATAAAAATCGGTGGTGAATCCGGTCACTCCCATTTCCATTAGTTTCACGATGGACTCAAAATCGTTGATAATCCAGGTCTCCACCGCAATACCGTTATCAATGGCAGTGTGCACGCCTTCTTCCGTAATATCTTTATACCGGATGTCAAAATATACATCCCGGCCCAGCTTTTTGATCCAGGGGATGTCTTCCTTGCTATACCCCTTACAGCAGTATCCGTATCTGAAATCATCCCCGGCAATTTTACTCAGTTCTTCCAGGACTCTTTTGTCAAAGGCTTTGGCGGTGCAACGGCCGTCCAGCCCTAAGCTTTTCACCATACGGTGGATTTGATGCAGATAATGGACTTTTTCTCCTGTAAAGTGGTGAGTTAAACGCAGGACCGGTCGAAGCCCGCTTTTGGACATGAATTTCAAGACTTCTTCCAGAAGGGGGATCTCCGTGCCCTGATATACCTCGTCCACATATCCTCCGAAATCGTACTGCCTAACCTGTGCAAGGGTCATATCATGAATACAGCCTGTGCCGTTGGAGGTTTCGTCAATTTCATCATTGTGCAGGGCGACTATGTGTCCGTCGGCAGTGTAATTGGTATTGGTGACGCATTCTCTGTATCCGGCCCTTTTGGCCAGGTAAAATGCCGGCATTGTGTTCCGTGGCGCGTAGCCGATCATACCGAGATGGGCAACGCATTTCGGGCTTTGGCTGTGTGAATGGAGGAGAGGAAGAGAATCACAAATACAGGCCTCCAGGTTTTCTATATGGAGTATTCCGTTGTTTTTGCAAGCGATGTAAATTTCCATGCTGTCCACACCATAGGGGACGGTAAAATGGTACTGGTAATCCTTCAAGCCGTGACCGTAAAACTGGCATGCCCCGCTATCATATGGAACTCCACCCTCCCGTTTGTTAACCATAGGCTTCCCCTGTTTAAAAAACACCACATTGCAGAAGCCGGTTCCGAAGCTTTCCTGTATATTTTTTACCATGGCGTTCAGTACGACATGTTCCCCGTAAGAAACCCCGGGAACATGGATACGGACTATGGAGACTCCCTGATTTATTTCAGGATTGGAAGCAATGGTCAAAATTGTTTTTTTGCCTTCTGCCTCTTGAAGGCTGTAATCGCACAGGCTTTTATCCAGGGAGCAGATAAAATCACTAAGGACAAATTTCTTATGTACCATAAACTACCTCCCGTAATTTTTATTCTTATTAAATTTTACCATATAAACGACGATATGGGTTTTTTTTGTGGGCAATTAAATTCATTTACTGCATAAGGAAACAGGTGTAAAATATATATTTGAACCAATCGAAGCAGGGACTTCATCTACAGGATTCAAAAAAATGCAGGTAATCTGGACGGAGGTGCCTATGGAATATAAAATAATTAGACTGGTTATAAAAGCTTCTTTTAGTGATATGGTAAACACGGTATATCCCACGCTGCTGTGGGATGGAAAGAATATTGTGCTTGTGGATTGTGGCTTTATCGGCTCTCTTCCCACACTCGAAAAGGAAATGGCGCAATATGGGTTGAATGTGAAGCAGCTTACCGGGTTGGTGCTGACGCATCACGACCACGATCATATGGGCGCGGCAGCCGCATTGAAAAGGTTAAATCCCAATTTAAAGATATATTCCTCGCAGGCAGAAGCATCCTATATTTCAGCACAGGATAAACCGCTTCGTCTTAAGCAGGCTGAAGAGATGCAGAAAACGCTCCCGCCGGATCAGCAGGATTTCGGGAGGGCATTTTGTGATATGCTGCGTCGGGTTGAGCCGGTTTTGGTGGACGAATTTTTGTATGATAGTGACAAAATGGACTGGTGTGGAGGATGCCGTATAATCGCCACACCGGGCCATACCCCGGGGCACATTTCGCTTTTTATGGAGAAAGACTCTATTGTTATTACCGGGGATGCCATGGTATTAGAGGAAGGACGGCCCATGATTGCAAACCCGCAGTTTACGCTAGATTTAAACCAGGCTGAGAGCTCAATGAATAAGCTCCTGTCGCTCAAAGCAAATGCCTATTATTGTTATCACGGCGGCGTGTATGGTAAGGCTTAGCCGTGTTGATTGTTAATCCGGCCAATAGCTTAGCTAGAGGTTGTAACCATTATATAGCAGGGTTTGAGAGGATGAATATGGCTAAAAAAATAAGGAGATCTAAAACGTTGTGACTTGAAATACATTGTTCATTCAAATCATTATCACCGATTCACAGGTGACGAGTTAAGGTAGAAAATTCTCGTTTGGATTGCCTTGCAACTGCAGCCCTCGGAGCGCCGGTTTGTGTTATTCACAATTGCACTTCAATTTTTATGGGAGCAGACCCCGACCCAATTCTTATGCATGACTTGAGCTTTGACATGTTTTCGAGAATAATAACCTTTGCAAAACAAAATGATATAAAAATTGCTACTGAAACCTTCGGCGATGCCGTCGTCTTTAATTGTTGTGATTTTTTTGGTAACATTGAAGAGTTTGAAAAGGCCTACAATCGAATAGATGAAGTTGCAGAGTTAAGGGATTATTTTGCTGTTTGCATGGATACAGGCCATTCAAATAAAGCCATGCGCTATGGTAATCCTACTCCGGCTGAAATTATCCGAAGGTTGGGGAGTAAAATCACGGTTTTACATCTGAATGATAATGATACATTGAAGGATCAACATAAAATCCCTATGACAGGTGTAATTGATTGGAATGAAGTGTTTAATGCGCTTGATGAAATCAACTATGATGGTGTTTATAATATGGAATTGAATCTTAAGCATTTCTATTTTCTATAAACCAAATGTTATATTTATTAATTGCTATTTGGATTTATCCAACATTACCTGAAAAAATGCTAATGATAATTGCAATGATTTTTGGGGCACATTTGCTACCATATGGTTGGCTATATAAGTCTAAATCCTATATAGTGTTTGCTATCTTAATACCCGTTGTATCCCTTATAATTGGTGTTAATTTTGAGCCTTATGTGATTGCAATTATGATGATAGGAATTGAAATTATATTTAGTATTAGTCTGATACTTGAAAACAGAAAAATTTCACCCATTGCCAAACCAAATTCTTTATATCAATGAAAACGGATTCTATATATCTTACATAATAATGGATATGTTCCCGTCTATCTACAGTGATAAAAACGCAATGGATATGGGGCACTCTCAAATGATATTCATTCTATCCTCTCGAGCCACGTAGAGAAGGTTTGCTTGATGTCGAAGAAATAATGAAATAATAGGGACTTAGATGCAAATGGTTCTATTCTTCCGAGTTGGTTACTACATGGTTATCTAAATTTAATATCTTCAGTTTTTATGATGTTTAATTTGTATTGAAAAAAATATTCTTCGCTTTATATGCCTTAGGGACACAATCATGGATAATGGGTATTACTAGATAAGACAGAATATTGTTTTTATCGGACATTCAGAATTCCGGTTTGAACAAGGATAAAAGCGAGCAAAATCCTGAGGAGTTAGACAGAAGAACCGTCCCCATGTCTAATGTTAGAATGTTATAAGGTCTGTCACACCCATTTGACAACTGTGGTTTAATGTGTTAGACTGAAAATAGTTTAATACATTAGACTAAGAGGTGTTTTCATAATGGAACAGATTAAAGTATATGACGCTGAATACAAGTTTATGGATATAGTGTGGGAGAATTCACCGGTGAAGAGCTCCAGGCTGGTTGAGCTTGCGCAAGAAAAGCTTGGATGGAAGAAATCCACCACATATACCGTCATTAGACGGCTCAGTGACAGAGGAATAATTGAAAATAAAGACACAGTGGTATATGCGTTGGTTGAGCGCGAACAGGTATTGCGGGCAGAGAGTGTCGAGCATATTGACAAATTCTATGATGGCTCCCTGAAGCTTTTCTTCACTACATTTCTTAAGAAGGAGAAACTTACTGCTGATGAGATCTGTGAGCTGAAAAGAATAATAGAAGAATGCGAGGCCGAAGAATAATATGTTTGAAAATATTTTCTTAACAATAATTAAAATGAGCATCACGGCTTCAATAACCGCGGTTGTAATACTTTTATTAAGGCAATTGGCAGGAAGAAAACTGCCCAGGACTTTTAGCTATGCCGCGTGGGCTATAGTATTAATAAGGCTTTTATTACCATTTTCAATACAATCCAGCTTCAGTCTCTTCAATATCGTAGAATCCCCGGTCACTGCAATAGACAAAGCAATAAGTACTGCTGAGTTGGGGGAAAGAAGCACACCTCATGGCACATTTGATGATGTAGGTGGTATTAATGAAACAGGCTTTAATACATATGAAGGTGATCTTTCCAAAAATGAAGAAAATAAAATAAATATTAACGCTGAAGCGAATACGTACACCGATGAAGTCCGCCCGCCCGTCAAAACAGCGCCGATCTCTGTGATGGCCTACATATGGCTGCTGGTCACTTTCGCACTGCTGGGGCTTGGTATATATGCATATATCAGAACAAGCATAAAGCTTAAGACAGCTGTTTTATTTGATGACAATGGATTGCTTGAAGAATGCAGTAAAAATCTCAATTTGAATAGAAAAACAGAAATTTGTGTTGCCGATATGTTGGATACGCCTGTCGTGACCGGCCTTACAAGAATGCGGATCATACTTCCGGCTTCTTTTGTTCAAAAATGTGATATCAGGGATTTGAAGCATGTGATTACTCATGAGCTTGTCCATATAAAGCGGCTTGATTATGTTACCAAACTGCTGGCAGTTCTGGCATTAAGCATTCACTGGTTCAATCCGCTAATATGGCTCAGCTTTCTATTGTCTCAGAAGGATATGGAGATGTCATGTGACGCCAGGGTTTTATCAGTAAATAAAAATGATATACGAAGCGAGTATGCAAAGTCACTTTTGAATATTGCAGCAAAGCAGAATGCACTGTTGTATGGAGGAATGCTAGCATTCGGAGAAAGCAATATCAAAAGCAGAATAAAGGGAATAATGAAGTTCAAAAAAAACAAAGCATGGATAGGATTTGCTGCAGCCTTTTTACTTATTGCTTTTGGCTGTATTCTTTTAACAAACGGAATAAGTGATGATACCGGCAAGAACAAGCCCATTGCGACTGAAAAAACTCTTAGCAGCCTACTGGAACACAGAAGCAGATATATTGGTGATGCCAGCAATGTCAGCAACCTGCTGGGAAAACTGCCGTATGGCAAAAACAAGGAAGGCATTGAGCTTGCAACAGACAGCAGTCCGTATGGGATTACCATAAATTATAGATTGGAAGATATTGAAGCATCAAGTGAAGATATAATAATAAATGTAAAATCTGTACTGCAGGATAATGCTCTCATCCTATTTTCACTTATTGAAAATGTTGATAGGGTCAAATTTAACATCCTACCGGTTAATCTGGAGGTGCAGTTTGAGAGAGCAGAAATGCAGCAGTATTTTGAAAGAGAACTGTGGGATTATTCGGGTAGTAAAGAATATTTTAAAGAATTCTTGCAGGACATATATTTTAAGATATATATATTTCCTGAAAAGTACAGCATGTTCATGTCGTCGGTTCCAGGGATGCGGATTGTTGTATCTTTGAACGCAGCACTTTATGATGTCAACTATAGTAAAAAGTGTTCAACAGAATACGGCACTCTCCTTACATGGGACAGAAGCACCGGCCAAATCACTGACCATGGCAAATCATTTAATCCCACATTAGGAGAGCCGGTATACTGGTCTCCGATTGACATGGACGAAACTGCCGGTGAAAATGTGGTAACAATATCCATTCTAAATGCAGATGGCGATATAATCGCTGAAAAGCGCATCAAGATTGAAAAGGTAGAAGATTACTTCTATAGCGTCAAACCGTCCTACGATATTATAACCGGTAGTTATCATGATTTCACGCAGGATGCTGATACAGTCAATGAAAATATAACTAACGTAAATGATGATGTTAGTAAACTGACAGCACATGCTGCCGCCATGGAAGAGCTTTTGGATACAAGTGATTTTAAATATATGACTGAAGAACAGATTGAGGCAATGCTAAAGACCTTGCCTGAAATTATACAGAATAATTACCATGGTATTGGGCGGATAGAAAACAATGGTAGCGGGTATATGCTGCTTACCTGTAAGAGTGATGCAAAACGGCTGCCCGAAGATACAGTAGGCTACAGGTTCGGCCCGGCAGATTCTGAACTGGAGCAATTGGTTCTACAAGATGCCAAAGAAAAAGAGATATGTCGTTTTCCCCTTGGTCTTGAGGCTTCATACTACAGGGAAAATGACATTTTTTATATTGCGGTAGGGGATACTTCGAATAATACAAGCGGGATAAGCCAATTAGCAGCTTATCAGCTTTCTGGCAATCGGGCCTTTATTGAATATGTGAAGCAGGCCAAAGCACGTGGGACATCATTGTTCATACCCCAGGCGGGTTCGTATATCAGTACGGATATATGGATTAACAGGAGTCATTTGACTGAGTATATTAGTATTGATGAAGCATTTGCCGCTGAGATAAAAAGCAGGCTCGGTAACATTACGAGAACAAATTATGATTTCAGGAGCAGAATTCTAAAGCGTATAGGTATAACAATAATATTGACTGACGGAAACAATTATGAATTGTGCCTTCTTGATGATGGAACGAAAGCCATTCATATATGGAACGACAGGAATGCCATACTGGTTGATTCTGAAACCCATGATATGATTGTGGATTTAGTTATGGAGAAAACCCCATGGGAATGGGTGGAGTTGTCCGAAATACATGATATTGTCAGGGCTGAAATGCGTATGAAGCTATATAGGGATTCTCAGGAAGCGGTGCAGATTGTTGAAGACAGAGACAGCCTTAAGGAGCTTGAGAAGTTATTATCCGGCGCAAAATACACAGGATACGGAGGTTGCCCGTATACTGCACTACTGCTGTTGAACCGTGAAGATGGAGCAACAATAACACTTCATATTGCAACAGATGATTGTAATAGTATGATTCTTGGAACCGCAGCCGGTTATGATTATGGATCCGGCCCAGGACAGAATGGGCTGGATGGGAGTGTTAACGGGCAGGAAAAACTCAAAAGGATTTTTGATCAGATTAACTGGGAATGATGAAATTCATGTAGCAGACATTTAAGTGCCTATCCCAGGCACGTTATGATTCCGTACTAAGTATTGTATCGTTGGAGGATTAAATATGAAAAAAAACTACGTTCTATTATTAATCTTGATTATTTTGTTGACAGCATGTACGAAGAACATTACATTTGAAACAGAAAGCGAGAAAGCTAACACAGCTGAAACGCAAGCTCTTAAAGGAGAGTCAGACAATGCTACTGAAACATCAACTGTAAATGAAGAGACAGATAAGGCAGCTGAAATAGCAGCTGTTAAAAGTGTAATAGAATCTTACTTTGAAGAAGTAGGGAATAGAGATTTCGATATATCCTTTCCAGTAGAGATTAATGGTGAGAAGTTTTATAAAATAGTAGTTTCTGGAAAGTTAAATAATAATGAAACATATCCCATAGATACTTTTGCCATAAACCCAAATAATGAAAAACGCTATTTTTACAGAAAAGAAACAGCTGAGTATGTGCAATATTACACAACTCCGACTTTTGCAGCCAAAACCTCGAGTGACGGAAAACTTCGTATAGAAAGTGTTGGAATGTATCAAGACGGACCGAGTGGTCTGTTCGCTCTTAAGGAAATGCGAATAATCAACACTTCAAACGCGGATGTACTATGGAGCAATGACAGTTACTTGATGAATGGGTTTATGTGGTCTGAAGATAATAGGTTTGTGGCTGCAACATATTCAGGTAGGCAATGGGTAAAGACCGATATTATCGATACAAAAGATTACTCAGTAATAACTATTCCAGATATAAATGATATTTTAAAAGACTGTCCTAATGCGGCGAAGCCAAGTGATAATGTTCCTATGCCTATTTTTCAGGCTGTAAACTGGGTAACCTCTTCGGTCATTCTTATCCATTTTGAATGGAGTGCAGAAAATGATATATCTGTATTAGGTGAATATGAGTTCAATTTGGATAGCGGAAAAATGGACATAAAAAAGATAGAATCAATTCGTTACGATTGAAAAGGTAACATGCAATTTATATTGCAAGACAGAGTATTGTGAAAAAGCAATTCAGACAGGTATGATATAGCGCTTGAAATTAATACTTCGTCGCTACGCAAAGGGCTTTCTGAAGCTATGCCGGACAAAGAGATACTGAAGATATACGAAGATGTTGGTGGAATTAAGATAACGATTGGAGCCGATACACACTTTTTAGAGGATATTTCAGTCGGGTACGATTATGCAAGTTCGTTGATTACTGGCCGGTTAAGGAGTGTAGTTTATATTAACAGAGAACCAAAGCTTGCCAGTGAACTTTTATGACGATACCTGAGCTTTAATGCCGGATCCGGTATGCTGCTGCTACAGGCCCTTTACCCGTTTATCTTTCTGTATTCCCTCGGGCAGAGGCCTTTTACCTTTTTGAACATTTTGGAAAAGTGAAATACATCGTCATAACCCACGGAATGGGAGATATTCCTGATGGATAGAGACGGGTTGGCCATTAGCGAGCAAGCTTTGGCTATCCTTAGCCGGATGAGGTATTCCTGGGGAGTGCAGCCGGTGTACTTTTTGAAAATTATGCCGAGATAACTGATATTAAGCCCAATATCACGTGCAATGTCAGATATGCTTATCTGTCTCGAATAATTGGTGTGCATATAACGGATTGCCTTGGTTATATAGGATTCACTTATGTTTTCTGTATTAAGGCCAGGTCTGCAGGCTCCATTGATCTCAATCAGCTTCGACAGCAGGATATTCAGGAGCCCCACAAGACGCAGCTCCCGGACAGTTTTTTCCTCTGTCTTGCTTATCATTTGATCAAATATGCCTTCAAGCTGTGATGGATCCATACAACGGAAGACAGGAGCTTCGGCGGAGAGAGCGGCCTGTTTTAGATACAACTCTGCTTTAAATCCATGAAAGCCTACCCAGGAATACTTCCAGGGGTCTATAAGGTCAGCCTGATAAAATGTAATTTCATCCGGACAAATCAGAAAGCCTTGTCCTGCTTCTATATTATAAACCTTGTCCCTGCACTGGAAAACTCCTCTCCCTTCGCGAACAAAGTGAATAATGAAATGATCGCGGACTGCAGGGCCGTAAGGCAGCCCCGGAGCACAGTTTTCCGTTCCGCAGTGAGAGCATCGAGTTTGTAAGGAGCATATTAGAACAATTCAAAGAACCTGAAAAGAGAAAGACAGAAAGCAGCGAAACTTCAAAACTCAGTGTCAGTCCTGTGCACGAAAAACCAAAACAGGAGCGTATCAATTTTAATATCACGGATGATGAGCTGGGGCATGGAGGTCAAAAGACCAAATATGCCTGGAATGTTGCTGCTATCAGACTTTTATATAAGCTTGAAGAAGAGAACCGGCTTGCGACACCGGAAGAACAGGAAGTTCTGTCCCGGTATGTAGGATGGGGTGGTTTGCCACAGGTCTTTGATGAAAAAAACGGCCAGTGGTCAAAGGAATATATAGAGTTGAAGGAACTGCTTGATGCAGATGAATATGCTTCCGCAAGAGCATCCACATTAAATGCTCACTTTACTTCTCCTGCTATCATCAAAGCTATATACGAATGCCTAGCAAACATGGGCTTTCAGACGGGCAACATTTTAGAGCCTGCCTGTGGTATAGGAAACTTTTTTGGACTTATCCCCGACAGGATGAAAAACTCTAAACTGTATGGTATTGAACTGGATAATATTTCAGGCAGGATCGCGAAACAGCTTTATCAGCAGGCAAACATTGCAGTACAAGGTTTTGAGGAAACGAATCTGCCGGACAGCTTTTTCGACCTTGCTATTGGAAATGTACCTTTTGGCAGTTATGGAGTAGCTGATAAAAAGTATGATAAATATAAGTTTCTTATCCATGACTACTTTTTTGCCAAAACGCTGGATAAGGTACGGCCTGGGGGAATCATTGCATTTATTACTTCTAAAGGCACAATGGATAAGCAGAATCCGGAAGTCC